>DOTA01000511.1 GCA_003513015.1 Chloroflexota bacterium | reverse complement strand
TTGTTAACTCGCTGGGTATCCAACTGGGAAATGTGCACCATGCCATCCTGGCCAGGGACAATTTCAACGAAAGCGCCAAAATCTTTGACACCCGTGACTTTGCCGGTGTAGATGCGCCCAACTTGCGGTGTTTCGGTGAGGGCTTCGATTTGCTCGCGGGCCTTGCGAGCGCTCTCGCCATCTGCAGTAGCAATAAAAACGGTGCCATCTTCGTCGATNNAGCAACTTTGAAATCCATATCACCGAGGTGATCTTCAAGCCCGAGAATGTCCGTGAGAATGGCGTATTTGTCACCTTCTTTGACCAATCCCATGGCCACACCCGCAACCGGGGCTTTGATGGGCACGCCGGTATCCATCAGGGCCAGCGTGGAGCCACAAACGGAACCCATCGAAGATGAGCCATTCGAGGAGAGCACTTCGGAAACCAGACGCAAGGTGTAGGGGAAATCTTTTTCAGAGGGGATCACCGGCACCAGGGCACGTTCGGCCAAAGCGCCATGCCCGATCTCTCGCCGAGAGGAACCACGCACCATGCGAGTTTCGCCAGTGGAAAAAGGCGGGAAGTTGTAATGGTGGATGTAGCGTTTTTCATCGGTGGGAGTCAGGTTATCGAGGGCCTGCGCATCCCGAGGGGTGCCCAAGGTTGCCAGGGTGAAGACCTGGGTTTCACCGCGGGTGAACAAACCGGAGCCGTGAGCGCGCGGGCTGATGCCAACTTCGCACCAGATATCGCGTACGGTAGTCAAGTTGCGGCCATCGGGGCGTTTGCCCTGTTCCAAAATGCGTTGGCGTACTACAGTTTTGTAGGCATCTTCGAAAGCAGATTTTACGTTTTTAATCAGTTCAGCATCATCCGCGGGAATTTCAGCAACGATCTCAGCCTTGAGGGCATCAATCGCACCATAGAACTCGGCCTTGATAAAATCGCGGTCGAGAATTTCACTCAGGCGCGGAGAAACTTTATCAAGAACGGCTTTTTTGATCGATTCGGGAACAGAGAAAGAAGGATAAGCTCTCTTGGGCTTGCCAACCTCGGCAGCCATTTGATCGATCAGGGCAATGATGGGCTGAATGGCTGCGTGACCAAACTCCAGGGCGGCCACCATAACATCTTCGGTGACTTCATTGGCGCCAGCTTCAACCATCAGAACCGCGTCCCGTGTTCCGGCCAGGCGTAAATCCAGGTCAGAAACGATCTGCTCAGAAAAAGTTGGATTGACGATAAATTCGCCCTTGATCCTTCCAACCCGTACCGCACCTACGGGACCATCCCAGGGGATATTGGAAATTGAGATAGCTGCGGAAGCCGCATTGATTGCCAGGATATCCAAGGGATTTTCAGTATCTGCCGAAAAGGCATACAAAATCACCTGAACATCGTTCCGCATATCTTTGGGGAACAAAGGTCGCAACGGGCGGTCTGTCAGGCGAGCGGTGAGAATGGCTTCTTCGGTGGGGCGGCCTTCGCGGGGGCTGTCACTCATGGTGGCAACGCCAAATACCTGGGATTCGCCCAGTTGGATGGTGACGGCACCACCAGCTTGTCCGGCCAGTTTGCCGGTTTCGAAAGTCAGGGTTTTACCACCGACTTCCACTTGATATTTTTTTGATTCGGGTTTCATCATACCTCCTATGATGTGGCCCGCCGGTCAGGGATTGGGAGTTACTGACAACATGAGGGTTATCACCAATTCCCAATTCCCAACCGACAGACGGGCAATTGAATTTGATTCTTAACTACTGAGAAACTCTATGAGCCTCTCAACCTAATTTTTTGATTGAAACATAAGCAGAAACTGAATTCCATCGGTAACGCGCCCACCTCAACGATCCTTTTTGGAAAAAACCCCAACAGGTTTTGAAGACATACCTGCCATAACTACTTTCAACGGACAAAAAAAGAGTAGATGGCAGACCTGCTCCACCATCTACTCCGGTCAGGCAACCTACTTGCGGCGAATTCCTAAACGGTCTGTCAAAGCAACATAGCGTTGGTAATCGTGGCGCTTAACATAAGCGAGTAAGCGGCGACGGCGGCCAACTAGTTTGAGCAACCCTCGACGGGATGACTCATCGTGTTTGTGCATGCGTAAGTGATCCGTTAAATAGGTGATCCGATTGGTCAAAACCGCAATCTGGACCTCTGGTGATCCGGTATCCCCTTCATGACGGCCGTATTCTTGCATCAGTTCTTGCTTGGTTTCTTTATCAATAGACATGACATCTGCTCCTTATATTTTTGTTTTTTGCTGGGCAGGTCTCCTAGTCAGCAGCCATTCTTGCGAAAAAGCCGCGGGCCGGTCGAGTCAGCGGAGCGATTATACCAACAAGACAATTGCCCGGCAAGACCGGGTTTTTGCACTCANNAGCAGGCTACTGGTTGGCAGTCGAAGGGGAGGCGGCGATTCTACAAATCTTGAGCGCTCCCTGTTTGATACAGATTCCGCTACGAAGACCAAAGATAAATCAGGAGGTGCGCATTCTTTCCCGCAGCACGGCCCGTAGCATTTCTTCAAATTCGGCTGGAAAAACATCCAAATTGGCGCGGGTGATCACCGCCAAACCAGATTTATGGGGAGCGATCAGATTTTGTCGCAGAAAATACGCAGTTTCCTGGGGAGAACGCTCTCCCAAGGCCCGTACAGCGCGCGTTAAATCGCTCTCTAAGGCTGAAGCCGCTTCTCGCAGCAATGGCGTGAGCAAGCGGTAGATGGCTGGTAAATTATCAAATTGCGGATTAGCAATCAGGGCTGGCAAAGCCCGCAAACCAATCTTGCGGGAAGGTAAATCACCGTTGGTCAACCAAAGCTCCACCAATTGCAAAAAAGCATCGGGCGATTCGGAACGCAAGCCCTCAGCCCCGGTTTCCAATAAGGCATCCAGTAAGGCATCTTCGCGACAGGTTTTGCCCCAGGTTTGTAAATGATCCACAATGATTTCAGGGTTGTCCAACGGGATCAAGCCTAAAATGCTGATGGCCAGCAACCGGCACTCAAACCAGGCATCCGCCCAAAGTTGGTCGGCGAGCGCCAGGGCTTTATCGGGTTCCGCGAATACCTGGGGAGTGAGATCACTTTCAACCCGGCGCAAAACTTGACGGGGCACGTTGTAGGCCTGGATCAACGGCCTGGGTTTGCCGGTGCGCCCCGGTCGCCGAGTGCGATCCGCATAAAAATTGAGCAGGGTGTGCAGTTCGCGCACAAAATCAACCGGATCGGCATAATAGGTTAGCAGTTCGGAAACCTGCAATTTTAGGCGGGCAAGCTGGATGGCGGGCATGAAGAGCGTTAGGAATTAATGAATGTTAGAGGTTAGGATGAGCAGCAGTTCGAAGGCGGCAGGCGCATCGGGAGCAAATGCAACCATGGAACGCGTTTTTTCGCTCACGTAATCGCCCAAATTAGCAGTGAAATCCATGACAACTATCTCCCAACCACTACCGACCAGGATTAACGGGCGGGCTTGCGCAGGAGAAATTTGCATTTGCGACCACATCGCCGCAATTTCGGCCAGGGTGCCCACCCCACCCGGTAAAGCGATTGCCGCATCACAACCATCAATCAGAGCGTAAAGGCGTTCTCGCAACGTGGCGCAACGGTGCTCTTCATGCACCCATGAATTGGGCTTGGCAGGGCGCCAGGCCTGGATTTCGTCACAGGTGACGCCGATCACATGTCCCCCAGATTCAGATGCTCCGCGGGAGACCGCTTCCATGGTGCCCATGTAACCCCCGGTGAGTACCGCATACCCCGCGGCCCCGAGGAGTTTGCCCAATTGAAGAGCCTCCTGATAAGCAGGTTCCCCGGGTTTGGGGGAGGAGCCACCAAAAACCGTTACTCGTAATTTGGGGAAATTCTCAGTCATCTGGATAACAAACCGCCTTTATTCTTCCGCCTTGGGAGTATCCCAAATACGCTGGTAGTTTTTGTCTAACTTCGCCAGCACCGCGGCTTCGAGGTCAATCCCTGCGATACTGGCAATTTGCAACAAATACAGGGCCACATCGGCTAACTCCTCCGCAAGGGCCGCAGAATCATCAAGAGCGCCGTTCCACTGGAAATGCTCTAAAACTTCGGCGGCCTCTAAATTCAGCGAAATTGCCAGGTTGCGCAGGGTTTGGGGGCGGGCGCTATCGGATTCGTACCAGCCCTTCGCACGCACAAAAGCATGCATGTGTTGGGTAAGCTCTTGAAGATCCATGAGTTGGGATTATACCCTTCCTAGCCAGAAATTGCGCACTTGCTGGCTTTAGGCGCAGCATAATCTAACAGTGGACGGTGTACAGTGGGCAGGGGAGCGTGTACAATATCCTTAACTCGCTCGCGGAAGCAAAACGTATGAGAATCATTCTAACGCACGAACAAACCGATTTTGATGGCCTAGCCTCTCTGCTGGGAGCGCACTTTCTGGATGAAACTGCTATCCCGGTATTGCCGCGCCGCATGAACCGCAACGTGCGCGCCTTCATGACCATCTACGGCGCTGACCTGCCCTTTATAGACCCGCGTGATTTAGGAGAGCAATTGATCGAGAGCGTCACGCTCGTGGACACCCAATCGCTGACCAGTATTAAAGGCATGACGAGCCAGACTCAAGTGCGCGCCATCGATCACCATACCGAGCGGCAGGATTTGCCTGAAAATTGGGAATTGATCTGTCAGGATGTGGGTGCCAATACCACCATCTTCGTAGAGAGTATTCAGGAACAGGATTTGCGCTTGAGTGTGGTGCAGGCCACCTTGTTGCTGCTGGGCATCTATGAGGATACCGGCGCATTAACCTATACGCGTACCACCCCCAGGGATGCGCGCGCCTCGGCGTTTTTGCTCGAACAAGGTGCCAGCCTGACGATTGCTCATAATTACATCAACCACCCGCTTTCATTGCAACAGCAAGAAATCTACGATCAGTTGCGCCGCGACGCCGAGATACACACCATCCACAGCTACGCCATTATTGTGTCGCAAGGCGATGCGCGCGAGATGGATGAAGAACTCTCCACGGTGGCTCACAAGATGCGCGATTTGTTGGACCCCGATGCCATTCTGCTGCTAATCACGATCCGAGGGGGGGTGCAATTGATTGCTCGCTCCACCAGCGATCAAATTGATGTGGCTAAAATCGCGGCTCATTTTGGGGGCGGCGGACACTCCCGGGCTGCGGCAGCCCTCATAAAATCCCGCGAGCGCGCCGAAATCTACGCCGAATTGATCGATGTTCTGCCCAAATTTGTCCAACCAGGGATTACCGTGGCTGAAATTATGTCACGCGCCCCGCAAGTTTTGCAGCCCTCTACCCCGGTGCAAGAAATCAACCGGCGCATGCAGCGCTACGGCTACGAAGGTTATCCCATCGTAGATAAGAATGAAATTGTGGGCCTGGTCACTCGCCGGGCCGTGGATCGGGCCATCTCACATAAGCTCAACCTGACTGCGGGGCAGCTCATGGAATCGGGTAATGTGCACGTGCATCCCGACCACGCCATTGAATACCTGCAAAATGTGATGACAGATACCGGTTGGGGCCAGATCCCGGTGGTCGAGCGCGACGGGCACACGATCATTGGGATTGTCACCCGCACCGATCTGCTCAAAACCCTGGCACCACAGGTGACAAGCCCCAGCCACCGCAACCTAGCCGACAAGCTCAAATCGGCATTACCCCCTGCCCGGCTGGAATTGCTCGAAGAGATAGCCGCCATCGCCCAAGAACAGCGCATGGCAATTTATATTGTGGGCGGTTTTGTGCGCGAT
>DOTA01000111.1 GCA_003513015.1 Chloroflexota bacterium | reverse complement strand
GTGGGTTCTTCCACCTGGGCACCACCGGCATCGGTTACCTGGATGGCCAGGTGGAAGAACCCACCAGTTGGGCAGTGCTCTTCGACCCCGATCCCAACGCCGTGACCTATGGGCGCACCACCATGCTCGATGATGTGCGCGAATCCTTCGCCGCGGCCCTGGTTTATCTGGGCTATGATATCAACTCCACCGACGAAGCCCAACTCAACGAAGCCAAAGATGCTCTGATCCGCGCCAAGGCCGGGTTGGCCGGTTACGATAGCGACACCTACGAAGATAACGTTGCCGCCGAAGAAAACCTGATGGCCCACGGCTGGAACGGCGACTTTTTGATCGCCCAGGAAGAAAACGAAAACATCGCCTATGTAGTCCCCGAAGAGGGCGGCGTGATCTGGGTAGATAATATCTGCATCCCCGCCAGCGCCACACCCGAAGAAAAACTGGCCGCCGAAATGTTCATTGATTTCCTGCTGCGACCTGACATCGGCGCTATGCTCTCCAGTTACAACTATTACGCCTCCCCCAACGCAGCCGCCGAAAAACTGCTCGATGAAGAGTTCCTCTCTGACCCCACGGTTTACCCTCCGGATGAAGTGCTGCAAAAACTGCAATACATCAAGCCCGTTGGCGAAGCCGAATCCATCTATCAACGCTTGTGGGACGAAGTTAAATCTGCCCAATAATCTAATTCCGAGTAGTAGGGGCGTAATTAAATTACGCCCCTACAAAAATATCCCTATGTACATCAACGGACACTTTACCACCGGTCACGCGACCGAAAGCATCGAGATTATCAACCCCGCGACAGAATCTGTGTTGGATGAAGTGCCGCGCGGCACCCCTGAAGATACGCGTACCGCCGTAGAAGCGGCCCAAACCGCTTTCCGGAATTGGAAGAGGGTTCCCGCTAACGAAAGAGCCGCAGCCCTGCATGGCATCGCCGCCAAACTGCGCCAACATCACGACGAAATCGTACGCCTGCTCACCCAAGAAGAAGGCAAACCCCTCCCAGAAAACGAGGAAGAGCTCTGGTGGGTGGAGGAAACCTTCGATTACTACGCCGAACTTGCACGCCACGAGCGCGGCCGCGTCATCCCGCCCGGCGACCCGGGACAGTTCAACTTTGTCATCAAAGAGCCGTATGGCGTGGTCGGCTGCATTGTGCCGTGGAACTATCCGCTGCTGCTGCTGGCCTGGAAGATGGCCCCCGCGCTGGCCGCGGGCAACACCGTGGTGATCAAACCCTCNNCCCGTGATCGCTTTCACCGGCTCGCTGGCCGTGGGGCAGCACATCGCCCGTTTGGCCGGCCCGATGATGAAAAAGCTCCACCTGGAATTGGGCGGCAAAGACCCCATGGTGATCGCCCCCGACGCCGAGTTGGATATGGCTATTTCCGGGCTGGCCTACGCTGCGCTAATCAACGCCGGGCAGGTTTGCACCAGCACCGAGCGTGTCTACGTTCACGAGAGCATCTATCCCCAGTTCACCGAGGAATTAGCCGATTTCGTGGGCAAGCTGCGCCTGGGCAATGGCCTGGACGAGAACACTGACATTGGTCCGATGATCCGTAATAAGTTCCGCGAGAAAGTGGAAGGTCAGTTGCATGAAGCGATCTCTCACGGGGCAAAGATCCTCGTGGGGGGTCAGCGGCCACCCCAAATTCCAGGCGGGTTCTTCCTTTCTCCGGCGGTCGTGACCAACGTCAATCACCAGATGCGCCTGATGCGCGAGGAAACCTTCGGGCCGGTGATTCCCATCATGCCCTATAAGGATTTTGATGAGGCCATCGCCCTGGCAAACGACTGCCAGTATGGGCTGGGCGCGACGCTGATGAGCCATGATGCCCGACTGGTGAAGCGCTTCTTCGAGGAAGTCAAGGGCGGCACGATCTGGATCAATGATCCACTGACTGATAATTTTGCCGGTCCCTTCGGCGGCATGAAGATGTCAGGCCTGGGCCGCGAACTCGGGCAAGAAGGCCTGGACGAGTATACCGAGGTCAAGCACGTGCACTGGGATGTGGAAGGCGGCGTGAAGGAGTTTTGGTATCCATACTGAGTCGCAGGTGGCAGGTCACAGGTCGCAAGTTCCGAGAGTAGGTGAGTGATGGCCCGGAATTTTAGGAAAATCATTGCGTGGCAGGAAGCAGATAATCTCGTCATTGAGGTTTACAAATTGACTGGTTCTTTTCCATCGGAAGAAAGGTATGGCCTTACTTCCCAACTGAGACGAGCCGCGATGTCTGTAGCAGCAAATATTGCCGAGGGGTCGGGCCGGAGTACCCTGAAGGATTTTCTGCGTTTCTTGTACAATGCTCAAGGCTCTTTATCGGAAGTTGAATATTATTTGCACATTGCTCAGCGTTTAAATTACCTGAGTGAAGAAGAAATTAAACCCGTTGAAAACCAGCGAACCAAAGTTGGGCGTTTGTTAAACGGATTTATCCGATCTATCCACACGAAAATCGCCAATGGCGAAACTACGTAAAACTTGCGACTTGAGACCTGCGACATGAGACTTTCTCCTTTTTGGCCTGACAATTTCCCCAAACCCGCCATCCCCACTTTAGCGGAGCCTCCCGCGACCGCGGATGTCGCCATCATCGGCGGGGGATTCACCGGGTTGAGCGCGGCGCGGTCGCTGGCGAGGGCGGGCGTATCGGTGGTGGTTTTGGAACGCGAGACGATTGGCTGGGGCGCGTCATCCCGCAATGCGGGGATCACTGGCTGCGGATTGAAGGCTGGCGCGCCAACCATCTTTAAGAAATATGGCGAAGAGTACGGGCGCAAGTTCTGGCAGGCCTCGCTGGATGCGCTGGATTTGATCAAAGAACTGATCAATGAAGAAGGCATCGATTGCGACTGGCAGCAAAACGGCGACCTATGCGTGGCCTTCAAACCCTCGCACTTTGAAAATTTCAAAGCGAAAATTGAGTGGCACCAGAAGAACCTTGGTCACACGCTGCGGCTGATCCCCCCCGCGGAACTGCGCGCGGAAATCGGCTCGGAGGCTTACTTTGGCGGCATCGTGGACGCGCACGGCGCGAGTATCCACCCGGCCAAGCTGGTCTTCGGTCTGGCGGAAGTCGCCGCCAAACATGGTGCGCAGTTGATCGAAGAAGCAGGTGTTCTCGAAATTGAGAAAACGCCGCAAGGTTATGTGATCCAAACCGTTAAAGGCGATCTTACGGCTAAAAATGTGCTGGTCGCTACCAACGGTTACACGGATCAACTGGTGCCGAAGCTCAAACCTCGGATTTTCGCGGGCGGCAGCTACAGCATCGTCACTGAGCCGTTGAGNNTGAGCACCCAGCTCGATTTAACGGAATCAGCCCAAATGCTCCACGCCGGGATGCTGCGGGCCTTCCCGCAACTGCAAGGCATCCCCCTCACCCACACCTGGACGGGTCAACTGGGTCTGACTTTCGATCTGATGCCCCATATTGGGCGCATCGACGGCATCTACTACGCTTTGGGGCACGGTGGGCACGGGCTGCACACCGCGCTATTGCTGGGGCGAGAAGTAGCTCAACTACTCACCGGAGAAAAAAATCGCAGCCCCTTCATGGAGATTCCCCATCAGACCTATTTCTTTTACCGCAACACCCCCTGGTTCTTACCGATCGCGGCGCTCAACTTCCGCGTGCGCGATTGGCTATCTTGAACGTACACCGTACAGGGTACATTGTACGCTGTACATTTTCTAACCACCCAACTAT
>DOTA01000367.1 GCA_003513015.1 Chloroflexota bacterium | reverse complement strand
GGCGGGTTCTTCCTTGGGGGCTTCGGTAGCAGGTGCTTCAGTAGCGCCTCCACCACAAGCGGTCAGCACAAAGGCAGCGATGATCAACATCGACAGCAGTAAAAGCAAATTACGGGTTTTCATTTTCTTCTCCTGAATATGTATTAATTAACTGACTTACAGTTTGCTATTTCTATTGGTTGGAAAGTTGTAGCTTGTGTGCATCACCTCCGATCAATTCTGAATATTATCCTTTGAGTCCAGTTGTGGCAATACCTTCTGTAAATTGCTTTTGCACCAGCAAATACAAAATCAAAATCGGCATTATTGTAATCACGGACCCTGCCATTTGCAAGTGTACCATTGCTCCTGCTTCTTGCAAGAAAGCCAAGAGGCCATAAGAAATCGGCCGCCAATCAGGAGTGGTTGTCACCAGGATCGGCCAAGCCAGGGCATTCCAAGAACCAATAAACGTAAAGAGCGCCACCGTCAATAAGGCCGGTTTCGCCAGGGGGATGGCGATGCGGATGAGAAAACGCAGGTGGCCAGCCCCATCGATTTGGGCAGAATCCCAGAGTTCGCTGGGAACCTGGAAGAAAAACTGCCTGAGCAGGAAGATCGAAAAGGCACTCGCCATAAACGGAATGGTTAGCGAGGGCCAATTGTTAATCCAGGGGATGGGACTGATTCGCCCGATCCAAACCACGGTAATAAAATTGGGAATCCAGGTGACTGCTTCCGGGATCATCAGGGTGGCAAGCATCAAGGTAAAGAGGAAACTTTTGGCCGGGAAGTTGATACGAGCAAAAGCATAACCTGCCAGGGTGCAAAAAACGAGCTGCCCGGTGACCGTGATTGCGGCGATAATCACCGAATTCATAAAGTAATCTTTGAAATTAGCGTCCGTCCAGGCCTGTCGATAGTTATCCCATTGGGGCACATTAGGAAGCACGGCCCGTCCGGTGGCTTCGGATAGATTCATCAGAGAACCGCTGATCATCCACAAAAAGGGCACAATCGCCAGCAACGCGCCAAAAGTCAAAACCACGTAGATCAGAATATGTCCAACGTCAAGGCGGCGGCGAGGCATCTGATTTGAGGTAAGATTTCCACTAGCCATAGAATACACGCTCCTCGGCGATCCGGTTATTAATAATCGTCAAAATTAGGATCACACCCAACAACACAAAAGAAAGAGAGGCCGCGTAACCATACTGGGTGTTGCGGTTAAATTCGGTAAAGATCACAATACTGGCAGTGTCCGTGGTTCCCAGGGCGGCCCCATTGCGCATCACCCAAACGTGATTGATGGCCTTGAAGGTGCCGATCACCGCCAATAAGGTCAAAAAATAAGTAGTCGGCGAAAGCAACGGCAGGGTAATGTTGCGGAACTGCGCCCAACGGCCCGCGCCATCAATGGAAGCGGCTTCGTACAATTCTCTGGGGATGCCGCCCAAACCTGCCAAAAAGATGACGGTGTCATAACCAATATAGCTCCAAATGCTATAAATCATGATCACAACCAAGGCTAAACTTGGACCAATTGCCCAGGTAGGTATATCCGCGTTTGGCCCGGCGATCAATTGCAGGATGCCTTTGGGTTCGTCCAACCACTTCAGAGGATCCAAGCCAAACAAAGCCATCAAACTATTGACCGGAGCGGAGGGGCGGCTGGAAAAGAACACTTTGAAAATTGCCGCCGCCGCCACGGTTGGAGTAATGTAAGGCAAGAAGAAGATTAAACGGTAGAGTGATTTTCCCCGGATGTTTTGGAAAAGCAGCGTGGCTAACACCAGCGAAATCCCCAACTGGAAGGGAACCGTACCAATCGAGTAAAACACGGTTACTTTCAAGCCCTGCCACCAATCCTTGTCACCGGCGGCAATCACGCGGGGTAATTCAGCGATCAAAACCCAGGCCCCAATCACCAGCATCATGGCCGCGACCAAGCGAAGAACAAGTTTAATCGAAGAATCTTGCTTGGTGGCCCCCCGCCAGGATACCCAAGAGAGCAACAATAGTAAAAATCCGGCGCTGATCGTAATCACTTGCGCCCAGATTTCCAGGCTTTCACCGGCCTCAAAAGCTTCAGCATAAGCCCGTTGGATTTCGCTCCAGGTGAACCAGCCCAAGAGCAGGGCACCACCCAAAAGCAAAATAGCCGTTATCAGAGAAGTGTAATAACTGGTACCAAACTCGCTCTTGGATATAAAGTTATAAACCAGATACGCCAGCCCTATCCCAATCAGCGTAATTACCACCGAAGTCCAAAAAGCCGATTGAACTTGAGGCACATGCCAGGCTTCCCCCAAAAATTGCAAAAATAAGGCCCGCGTGCGCTCTAAGCCTTTCAGTTTATCAGGAATGCCCAAAATTTCCGGCAGCAATAAAACAATGAAACGAATAAAAGAAGCCACCCCTGCGGCCGTGACCAAGGCCGGTAAAAGCCAAACCCAGGGATTATCCCCATGCTCCTTCGAGCGCTGAACCAACTTTGAGAGATTTCGCACCACCAAAAACAGAACAACAGCAACTACCCAAAAGAAAGCCACATAAGCCAGATTATCCAGCGATTTCACATAATTATCCAAACCCACAAACCGTCCTGGCGTAATGCGCCATTTGTGCAGGCTTACATAAACCGCAAAACCAATCGGGAAGATGCCAAACAGACCAATCAAAAAGAAAGCTGGAAAAATGAACAAACAGCCTGTCAGACCTTCACGAATATCCAGCCAGCGTATCGGTTTGCGTTGCCTAATTATGGGGGGTGTCGTCGTTGTAGAAGTCAAGGGAATTCTCCTTAAAAAAGTAAAGGATCAAAATAGAACATGCCCCCACAATTATTCGCGCTCAAGGCATCCCGAAGCTGTTTCATCAACAAAAATCTAATTTCGTACAAAATTTCACCTTCGAAAGTATACCAGAAAGCCGATACCCCCGACAACCTATCAAAAGTAATCATTTACCTAACCTTAACATGCAGAGAGCATTCAGGGCAATGATATAATCCCACAAAAAACCGCGGAAAGCGATTGCCCACCATTCATCGGGGAGAACCGCTATGAAAAAAAGACATATCATCTGGATTATTCTGATCGCTACCGGGCTGATTCTGCTGGCGGCCTGTAACAGTGAAGAAAATGGAACCACGCCAACCCCAGAGGTGACTCCGTCTCCTGAGGCAACGCGCACCCCCCGGCCCACCCGTACCCCTACACCCACCCTTGAAATTACCAGCGAAGG
>DOTA01000120.1 GCA_003513015.1 Chloroflexota bacterium | reverse complement strand
CACCGGCATTTCTTTGGCATCGTAATAGCGATACCCGATGAACAAACCTTCGCCATAACGTACTTTGCCGTTCTCGCCGGGGAAGTTGAGATGGGCAGGCGTGTCACTCAATTTCAGGGCGTAGGTCTCAGCCAATTTGCCCGATGGATTGACTTTGCCAGTAAGCACATCAGCAATAGCCCCGCCGCCCGCTTGCCCCATCATCCAGGCTTCCAAAACGGCCGCAGCTCCCTCGATCCATTCACTCATCGCTACCGCGGAACCGTTGTTGACGATCACCACCGTGCGCGGTTGCACGGCGGTCACGGCTTTGACCAGGGCCACTTGCTGCCCGGTTAAATCCAGGTCGGGGCGGTCATAGCCCTCCGATTCCTTATAGCTGGGCAATCCCAAATAGAGCAGGGCCACATCTGATTCCTGCGCGGCGCTGACCGCCGCTTCGATCATTTCTTGCTGGAAACTGTCATCCTCGGGGTAGCCCTCAGCATACTGCAACTCAACCTCCGGTGCCAGCTTTTGCAGTTCCACGAAGGGTACATCCACTTGGGTGGGGTTGATATGCGAACTGCCCCCACCCTGGAAGTGAGCCTGCTGGGCGGCGCGCCCGATTACGGCCGCAGTTTGGATCTCTTTCAGTGGGAGAACCCCATCATTTTTGAGCAGAACCATGCCCTCAGCCGCGATCCGGCGCGCCAGGGCGTGATGCGCCTCCGCCTCGAACTCACCACCTTTGGGGGTTTCCTGGGCTTTGAAGACAATCCCCAAAATGCGGCGCACAGCTTCATCTAAAACGGATTCAGCCAATTCGCCGGATTTAACGGCCTCCACCACGGCGGCGGTGCGGCTAGGTTTGGGGCCGGGCATCTCCAAATCCAGGCCGCCTTTCAGAGAGGCCACGCGGTCATGTACTGCACCCCAATCGGAGACCACCAGACCCTCAAAGCCCCATTCATCTTTTAGGATTTCGGTTAGCAGGTGGTAGTTTTCCGAGGCATAGGTGCCATTGATTTTGTTGTAGGCGCACATCACCGACCAGGGTTTGGCGCGCCTGACGGCGGTTTCGAAGGCGGGCAAGTAAATCTCTCGCATGGTGCGTTCATCCACCTCGGCGCTGATCGAAAAACGTTGGTATTCCTGGTTGTTGGCGGCGTAGTGCTTCAGAGAGGTGCCAACCCCTTTGCTTTGCACACCTTCGATGTAACTGGCCGCCATTTGCCCGGCTAGATAGGGGTCTTCGGAAAAATATTCAAAATTGCGCCCACACAGCGGGGTGCGCTTCATGTTTGTGCCGGGGCCGAGTACCACATCCACATTCAGGGCAATCGCTTCTTCTGCGATAGCCTGCCCCATTTCGTAGAGCAAATCTACATTCCAACTTGAAGCTGTGTTCGAGGCGGTGGGGAAGCAGGTGGCCGGCCGGCTTTTGGCTCCCAAGCCATCGCTTTCCACTTTGCGCAGGCCGTGCGGCCCATCTGATACAAACATGGCGGGCAGGCTTAAACGCTCAACGGCCACGGTGCGCCAGTTGCTGGCTCCGGTGCAAAGGGCGGCTTTCTCTGCGATGGTCATTTCTGTGATGATTTTGTTGATGTCTTTCATGGTTTCTCCTTGTTTGGAAGTTGTGATTGAGTGACTGATGTTGTGCAGCACCCTGAGCAGCGAGCCGGGAACATACTTCAACGTGGCTCAGTTTGCTCCCGGCTCGCATTCGAAGGGATCGGTGAGTATCTAATTCTAATGTGAGTGAGTTGTTTATCAACGCTGATCGGGTTCGTGACGCACCACATCGGCGGTTTCCATATAAAAAGTGAGCAGGCGCTCTTTGAGTTTGGTCAAAACCCCAGCGTAGGCCGGGTTGTCGATCTGGTTGCATAGTTCCTGTGGATCGTTGACCAGATCGTACAACTCATCTTTCTCGTACAGGCGGCGCACGTATTTGTGCGCGTGGGTGCGGCACATCACCGCTTTGGTGTGTTCCGGCCCCTCGCTAGCTTGCAGGCTCAGGCGCGGCCAATACAACCCGGTGGATACCTGATTATCGGCAGATTCCAGTTCCATGCAGTGGGATTCCCCATGGAGGCGGCCGCCCTCGCTAAAAACAGCGTTGCGATGCTCTGGGGATTTTCCGCTGATCAAGGGGAGCAGCGACCTACCGAAATGCGTGTATCCGGGGTTGAGTTGGGTGAATTCCTCGATGGTGGCGCGCACATCTACCAGTTCAACGAGGGCCTCCCGAATTCCAGGTTGAATCGTGTTCCCTTGGGGCGGTTTGATCACCAAAGGGACGCGCGTTAAACAATCCTGAAAAGTGTTTTGGGTTTTCTCGACCAAGCCGTAATTCCCGGCAAATTCCCCGTGATCCGCAAAAAAGAAGATCGCTGTGTCGGCATACATTCCCGTGTCTTTGAGTGCTTCTAGCACCATACCAAATTGGGCATCCACGCGGGCGCATTGCGCATAGTAAGTGGCGATTAACTCGCGCCAACAATCTTCACTCCAACTTTGCAGTTTCTGGCGCTCAAAAATGCCGCGCAGCATGCTGGGAAAATCGGCCCAATTTTCGGGTGAAGGAATACGCGCAGGTAGTTTCTCCCGCTCGATCTGGCTGTACCAGGGATCTTCCACTCCGAAGGGTGGGTGCGGGTAGTTGAGCGGTAGGTAGATGCACACCGGCTGATCGGGT
Source organism: Chloroflexota bacterium (assembly GCA_003513015.1). GTDB lineage: Bacteria > Chloroflexota > Anaerolineae > Anaerolineales > UBA11858 > UBA11858. Next base: position 390 of record DOTA01000120.1, on the reverse strand, counting down.
GGGGCGTGGCGGATAAAATCGAGCGCACCTTCGATCATGGCCCAATCAAAATCGTAGGCGTAAGGCTCGCCCTGCGGGGTTTCGATTTTGCCGTAATAGAAGGAGTAGAAATTATCTTCTTCGGCAGGGCCGCGCCATTCGTTGGAACTGTGCAGGTTGTTCATCAGTGGCCGTTGGGGATTGGGGGTGGGCATATATTTGACATCGCAATACGCGCTAAAGCCGTTTTGGGCGGGGACCACATCGTTTTTGCCGCCCCACCAGACGAAATAGCCCGCGTTTTTGAGATCGCGCAGCAGCATGGGTTCATCGGGTTGCAGCATGTGGAACATGGTGCGATGGCCGCGCACGTGCGGGTACCAGCCGGTCATGAATGAACAACGACTAGGT
>DOTA01000121.1 GCA_003513015.1 Chloroflexota bacterium | reverse complement strand
GAATCGATGAAGATGCAAAACGAACTCAAATCACCGCGCGACGGCAAAGTTTCCCGCATCCGGGTGAAGGTGGGCGACAGCGTGGAACGCAAACAGACTTTGTTGAGTGTGGTTTGATCCGATGGCAAAATCCAACAAAGAACTGGAAGCAAAGTTTTATTTAGTGGATTTGGGAGCGCTGCGCGGCACTCTGGAGGGATTGGGGGCAACTTTAGTTCAGCCGCGCACCTATGAGCGCAATCTGCGGTTTGACACGCCCGCGGGTGATCTCGCCAAAAATGAGCAAGTTCTGCGCCTGCGGCAGGATACCGCCAACCGACTAACCTTCAAAGGGCCGCAGAACACCATGGAGGGCGTTTCAGAGCGCACCGAAATTGAGTTCACTGTGGGGGATTTTGCGAATGCCCAAAAATTTTTCGAAGCCCTGGGATATCAGGTTAGCCTGATCTACGAAAAATATCGCGCCATTTACGAATTCAATGGCACACTGATTATGCTGGATGAAATGCCTTTCGGCAGCTTTGCGGAGATCGAGGGAGCAGATGCGGCTCAAATTCAGGCAGTTTGCCAGCAAATTGGCCTAAGGTGGGAGCTGCGCACGTTACGGAGCTACACCTTACTATTTGAAATTGTGAAACGAAATTTGGGATTAACGCTGCGCGATTTGAGCTTCGCGAATTTCGCGCAAATTCGGGTTGGCCCCGTTCAATTGGAACTGGCTCCGGCTGATTTGGGCAAGAGCCAAACCTGAGATAACGGGATCACTCCAAAACGGGGGCTAATAACTCCCTTAAACATAACGGTTAAACGGAAAAGAGGAACCTCGCGAGGTTCCTCTTTTCCGTTTGAATCAAAGAATTTTAGTCGCCGTAACCGGGTCCGCCCTGGAAGTAATCGTAGTTGGCCTGAATATCCTCGGTGAGGTCCACCACTTCGCCGGCTTCGAGTTGCTTGACGCAATCCAAAACCACAGCATCGCCGTGATGATCGGTGCCCTCGTAGTGCCCGCTCAATCCAACGCGGCTGATATATTCACCGCCCTTGGCTTCATAGGCACCGGGAACCTCATCTTCGGGGAAGATGGCTTCGTATGGGCATTCGGGGACGCAAGCGCCGCAGTCGATGCAGGTATCTGGATCGATATACATCCAGGGGTGCTGCTCAACCGGCTCGCCGGCAACGATGCACTCGACCGGGCATACTTCCATGCAGCCACGATCGCGCAAACAAAGGCTGGTAATAATGTAGGTCATGCTTTCCTCCAAAATAAATGAAAAGTAACTTGAGACGGTGATTTTATTGTACCTTAGTTTATCCAATTTCTGGGACAAAATCAATGAGTTAGGTCAAACTACAGATAACGGATGAGGTTCTTCCTCCGCATGCGGCGTTGTGTGGCATAATTACAAAACCTAAAAACCGGAGGCTCCCTTGAAATCAACAAACGTAAAACGTAATCAGACGATTGGCTATTATCTCTCCTTTATCATGTTGGGGATGGGCATGGCCCTCTTGGGCCCATCGCTGCCCACCCTGGCAGCGAACACGGGTTCCACCATTGCCCAAATCAGTGTTTTGTTCTCTGCTTCGTCCGCGGGCTACTTTGCAGGATCGGTCTTTGGCGGCAAGCTCTATGATCGCCTGTCCGGCCATCCGATCATAGCCATCTTATTAGGGTTCATGGCCCTCGGATTTACGTTGATCCCCTTTTTACCGCTGCTCTGGTTGCTGGTGATCAATTTGTTCCTATTGGGTGTTATGCAAGGCATCCTCGATGTAGGCGGCAACACCCTGCTGATTTGGGTTCACCGTCAGGATGTTGGCCCTTTTATGAACGCTTTGCATTTTTTCTTTGGCGTGGGCGCCTTCATCGCACCGATCATTTTGGCGCAAGCGGCGTTGTTCAGCGGCGATATAAAATTGGGATACCTGGTGATGGCCGTGCTGATTCTGCCCGTGCTGCTCTTCATGGCCCGGCAACCCAGCCCCAGCGCTCCCACTGCGGCCGAAGAAGCCGCCGATAAAGGCCAACAAGATACCCGTCAGCGCGCTGTTTTGATCTTTTTAACCGCGGCGATTTTATTTTTCTACGTGGGTGCAGAGCTTGGCTTTGGCGGCTGGATATACACCTACGCCCTGGAATTAAATCTGGCCAATGCAACCACCGCCGCCTATTTAACCTCCACTTTTTGGGGGGCCTTTACCATTGGGCGATTGTTTAGCATCCCCCTGGCAACCCGTTTTCGCCCGCGCGTTTTAATGCTCACTGATTTTGCGGGGTGCCTGCTTGGCATGGGAATTATCATTTTCTTGCCACACTCCGAAGCTGCACTATGGGGTGGCGCGGCCCTGGTGGGCTTCTCAATGGCTTCCATCTTCCCCACCACCATTTCGCTGGCCGAGCGCCGCATGACCATCAGTGGTCAGACCACCAGTTTGTTTTTCATTGGCGTCGGCCTGGGTTCAATGCTGATCCCCTGGTTTATGGGGCAACTCATCGAGCCGATTGGCCCTCAGGCGGCCATGTATGTGGTTTTAAGCGCGTTGACCATCGATTTGCTGGTTTTCTTGGGCATGCTGCGCTACAGCCAGCAAATCAAAACCGAATAGTTTGAAGCAAACCCTCGAAATTCGATACAACCCCCCCAAATCTGTTATCTGATCGCCGCTTCACCCCGCAGCGGCAGCCAGTTACTTGTTGCTCTGCTATCTGCCACTGGCCTAGCCGGAAACCCCGACGAGCATTTTAACCCCTGGTACATGGGGGATGCCACCAATTTTTTCCCAGATGATTTGCTTTACTGTCCTGAACACATCCAGCGCCTGATGGCAGAGCACACCACCCCAAATGGTATTTTTGGTTCCAAGGCCCACTTTCTCCAGGTCACCAATTTCGCCGCGGCGATCTGTTTTAGTCCCCAACTACCTCAAATCATATAAAACTTGAGCGCAGCGCATACCCTGTTGCCAGAAATCCCCTTCATCTTCCATCGCCCACCAGGCCGAAAGCACGGCCTGCGCCAGACTCCACAGAAGCATACGCTGGCGATCAAACCCCAACATCTCTGCGAAAATATCTAAACGGCGCGTTTGGACGCGCTTGAGTTCCGCCTCACTAAAATGATCCAAATCGGGGTTGCGAATCAGCGCGCCGACTTCGTATTCTCGCTCGCCAATCACACCTTTGGGATCGAGGGCCAGCCAGGGTTGGCGCGTGGCTGAGAGAATATTCCAATGGTGCAAATCCCCGTGAAGCAGCACGCGTTCCCCCTGATCTGGTACCAATTCCGCAAAAATTTGCTCGGCCGCCTCCACCAACTGGGGTGCAAAAGGCCCGGTCGTGCCGTTAAAGAAGGGCCGCAGTTTGGTTAGGCCAGAAGTCCAACTCTCGACCGTTAATAGGGGGCGTGCGCTGGTCACGGGCTGCCAGAATTGCTGCATCACCTGGGCGGCGATCCGGGCCACGGCATCTTCATCCTTAACGGTCACCAACTCCACGCCAGGGCGGATGCGTTCCAATAGAAAAACCTGCTGCTCGAAATCCGCTTCCAACATTTTCACCATGCCGCGGCCCTCAAAATGCTGTAAAGCGTGCATCTCGGAGAGCAGTTCTTGGTTAGGGAATCCCAGCTTGAGTACGGCCTCGCGGCCATCGGCGCGGGTGGCCGGGCAAACGTAGTTGAATGAAAGCGCAAACGGCGGATGTAAGGTCAACGACCAGCGTTGGGCATAAGAATCCAGTGTGGCGGGCAGGGCTGCGAGCCAGGTGCGGCCAGGTTCAGCGTGCATTTGGAGAATACGTTGGGAAAAGTTTTCAGGGATCGGGAACATAAGCGGATACGGAGGACGGCAGTATAGCACAAGATTACCATGGAAACCTGATCTGCGCGACGAAGGTGGATTCAGCCCAAGGAATTTTATTACGCCCTGGGTTATAATTGCCATCTGAAACACGAGAATCGAAAGGAAATCCCGTTATGTCAAAAACCTTGAAAATCGTCATCCCAATGGCTGGTTTTGGCACACGCCTGCGCCCACATACCTGGAGCCGCCCCAAGCAGTTGATGAGTTTGGCGGGCAAAACGGTGTTGGAGCATGTGCTGGATCAATTCAACAGCTTGCCCGCGGACTTGGACATTGAATATATTTTCATCGTGGGCTATCTGGGTGAGAAAATCGAAGCCTTCATGGATAAGCACTATCCCCAATTAAAAGTGCGCTATGTGGTTCAATCAGAGATGCGCGGCCAATC
>DOTA01000099.1 GCA_003513015.1 Chloroflexota bacterium | reverse complement strand
AAGGCCATGATGATGTCCGCGCCCAGATTTTCTTGAATAGCGATGGATTTTTCGGGAGTCAGGCGGTGGATGGAACCGTCGATATGGCTCTTGAAGGTCACGCCCTCATCGTCGATCTGGTTGATGCCGCCCAGCGAGAANNCAACTGCGCGGGGGTGATGGATTTGACGGTGGCTTGCGTGCCTACGGGGGCGAAGATAGGGGTCAGAATTTCCCCGTGGGGGGTGGAAAAAACTCCAGCGCGGGCGCGCCCCTCGCGGGCCTGGAGTTGAAATTCGAAGTGGGCTGCGGTACTCATAACGGATGTAGATTATACCCCAGAGGTGTTATAATTCCCCCGCCAAACGGAAATCAGCATTCATTTACCCAGTAGGGATTTCAAAAGGAGAATTGTCGAATGACGAAGAAAAAGTTGCTAGGGCCAAAGGCGCGTGCGCTGGTAGCCCGTGACCAGGTGGTCGTTTCACCATCTTACCCGCGAGCCTATAATTTTGTGATGGATCATGGCAAAGGCAGCGAGGTATTTGACGTGGATGGCAACCGTTATTTGGATTTTGCGGCCGGGATTGCCGTGGCTTCCACAGGGCACAGCCACCCACAGGTGGTCAAGGCCATTCAGGAGCAAGCTGAGAAATTTATTCATATTTCCTCGGATTTTTACCACGAAAACTGGGTGGAACTTTCCGAAAAGCTGGATGATATTGCGCCCTTCAAAGAGGATGCCGGTATTTTCCTGACCAATTCTGGCACCGAGGCGGTGGAAGCCGCCATCAAATTGGCGCGTTTTCACACCGGGGGCAGCCAGTTTATTGGCTTTTTAGGCGCTTTTCACGGGCGCACGATGGGGTCGCTGGCTTTCACGGCCAGTAAATCACTTTACCGCCAAGATTTCTTCCCCATGATGAATGGCGTGATCCATGTGCCCTACCCCGACGACTACCGGCCCTTGTTGGCCACCCGCCCCGGCGAAGATTACGGCCAGGCGATTGTGCGCTACATCGAAGAGCAGATTATCGGGCGGATTGCCCCGGCGGATAATATTGCCGGTATTTTGATCGAGCCGATCCAGGGTGAGGGTGGGTATATTGTGCCCACCCCAGGGTTTTTCCCAGCCCTGCGCGATTTGTGCGACCGGCATGATATTCTCTTGATTGTAGATGAAGTGCAATCTGGCATGGGGCGCACCGGTAAATGGTGGGCGATTGAGCATTTTGGCGTAGAGCCGGATATCATCTGCGCCGCCAAAGGGATTGCCTCGGGTGTGCCGCTGGGTGCCATGATTGCCCGTCAGAGCGTGATGGATTGGCCCAAAGGTGCGCATGGTAACACCTACGGCGGCAATCCGCTGGCATGTGCGGCTGCGTTGGCCACAATTGACCTGATCGAAAATGGCTTCATGCAAAACGCCGTAGAAATGGGTCAATACACCATGGATGCCCTCGAAGAAATCCAGATGCGCCATCCTAGCATTGGGCAAGTGCGCGGCAAAGGCTTAATGATTGGCGTTGATTTCGTTAAAGACCGCGAAACCCACGAGCCCGACGGCGACTTGCGCGCTCAGGTGGAGCAATTGGGGTTTGAACATGGCTTGCTGCTACTGGGATGCGGCAAAAGCACGATCCGCTTCTCACCACCGCTCAATATTTCCAAAACAGAGTTAGATGAAGGCCTGCAAATCTTCGATGAGCTTGTCGGGCAGGCTGAGCAAGGATAACTAGCCGGGAGCAGTTAGCTGTGAGTAGATAGCAGAGAAATTGTTGTGCTGCCAATCGCTGACCGCTGACCATTGGCTGCTGATGTTACCCGATTACCGTACTCGCCAACGCGATTTTTTACTCGAAATCGCCCGCGCCATGACCCAGGAGTTGGATCTCGAAAAACTCCTGGAGCGGATTTTGCGCCTCTCGGTGGAGATCCTTGCCGGGCAAGCGGGTTTGATCGCCTTACAGCGCGAAATAGGTGATTGGGAGATTGCCGCAGCGTACGGCATCTCGCCGGCTTTGCTTGAAAATCTCAAGCCGCTGCTCACGGATGTTTCCGAAGCCAAGCATAAAGAAGAACAAACCCAGGATTCTGGCCAGCCCCAAACCGAAGACCCCGATCAGTACGGCAGCCCCGAAGTCAATCGCTTAATGCAGGCTTTGGCGCAAGTGGCTCGCACCAATCTCTTGAGCGGTGTGGCCTTGCCTTTGAATGCCCACGGGCGCGTGGTTGGCCTGATTTTTATCTTCCGGGCTTATCGCGGACGCTTTTCCGGTAATGATCGCAATTTGCTGCAAAGTTTTGCCAACCAGGCTGCTATCGCTGTTCATAATGCCCAACTTTATACCCAGGTGACGCGCGACAAACAACGCCTGGATGCCTTGCTTGATTCGGCGGCTGATGGCATTTTGATCCTCACACCCGATCACATCATTGAACGCTGCAATCCTGCTTTTTGCCGTTTATGGGGCGAAAAAATGGATCAAATCCAGGGCTTGAGCCACGAGAATGTCATTCGTTGGGCGCGGCGCGAGCAAGGCCCCACCCTGGAAGGTGCCGAAGCCGATGGCTGGCCTTTGACTGCTCGGGCGACCCTGTACGTGGAAGGTGATCTCGTGCGGCCCGGCGGCATCCCGCTGGCGGTGGGCATCACTTATGCGCCGTTGCTCTCGGATGATGGCAATTTACTCAATATCATCGCCTCGGTGCGCGATATTACGCATTTTCGCGAAGCGGAGGAACTCAAGAGCGTTTTTATTTCCGTCATCAGCCACGAGTTGAAAACTCCCGTGGCCCTCATTAAAGGATATGTGGGAACCTTACGGCGAGACGATGCCAACTGGGAGCGCGAGATCATTCAGGATAGCCTGGAAGTCATCGAAGAAGAGGCCGACCGCCTGACGGAGTTGATCGAAAACTTGTTGGATGCCTCTCGCCTGCAAGCCGGGGGCATCAGTCTCAATCTGGCGGATATGGCTTTTGGCGTTTTTGCCGAGCGGCTGGCCGAAAAATTTCGCACCCAAACGAACCGGCACACCATTGTGGTCGATTTCCCGGCTGAGTTCCCGGTGGTGGTTGCTGATGAAGACCGCTTGGCCCAGGTGCTCTCAAACTTGCTCTCGAACGCCATCAAATATTCCCCAGATGGCGGCGAAATCCGGATTAGCGGGCAAGTCCGCCCCGAACAGATCATTATCTGCGTGCAGGATCAAGGCCCCGGAATTGCGCCGGGTGACATCCCGCATATATTTGATCGCTTCTATCGGGCGGATTCGGCCAGCCGTACCACCAAAGGGGCTGGCCTGGGATTGTATTTGACGCGAGCCATCGTGGAAGCCCATCACGGACGTATCTGGGTGGATCCCCGCCCCGAGGGGGGCGCACGCATTTGTTTTTCGCTGCCCCGCTGAATTAGGAAATAATCAAAGAAATCATAAATCCCTGGAGGATGAGTATCCTGCCCTGGGATGAATAATATTGGAGAATCTTATGCCTCGAACTCAAATTAGCTGTCCTCAGTGCCGCCAGCCGATTGTTGCCGATGTGCAGCAACTTTTTGATGTGGGCGCTAACCCGGAAGATAAGCAGCGCTTTCTTTCGGGCCAAGTCAATTTTGCTCAATGTCCCGCCTGCGGATACCAGGGTGGCCTGGCAACTCCCCTGGTTTACCATGACCCTGAAAAGGAACTCTTGCTAACCTACTTCCCTGCGGAATTGGCCTTGCCCGTGCGTGAGCAAGAACGGGTGATTGGCCCATTAATCAAAAAAGCTGTGGATGGCTTGCCTCAAGAAAAACGCAAAGGTTATCTTTTCAATCCGCGCACCATGTTTACTTTGCAACTTATGATGGAAACGGTCTTGGAGGCTGACGGTATCACTAAAGAGATGATCCGAGCCCAGCAAGATCGCATGCGCTTAATCGAGCGCTTGATTACCGCTTCGCCCGAGTCGCAGTTGCAAATCATCCAGCAGGAAGAGCAGGCTATGGATGATGAATTCTTCGGGTTATTTGGCAGTCTGATGCAGGCAGCCATGTATAACCAGGATGAAAATGCCGCCCGAGAGTTGAATGGGTTGCAAAACCTACTTTTAGAGCATACCGCCAAAGGCCGGGAGATCAAAGCCCAATCCGGGGAGGTTCAGGCGGCCCTGAAAGCGCTGCAAGCTTTGGGCAATAATCTGACCCGCGAAAAAATCGCAGATTTAGTGGCGGAAGCGCCCTCCGAAACGCGCTTGCAGGCCTATGTTCAGTTTGTGCGCCAGGCCATGGATTATGAATTCTTCACTATTCTGAGTGCGCGTATCGATCAAGCCAATGGCGAGACGCGCGAAAAACTGGTAGAAAAACGCCAATTGCTGTTGACCTTGACGCTCGAATACGATGAAGAAATGAAAAATCGGGCACAGGTGGCCCAAAAGAATCTGGAAACCCTTTTGCAGGCTCCCAAGCTGGAAGAAGCCGTGATGCAAAATATCGAAGCAATTGATGATCTCTTCTTGCAGGTGCTAACCAGTGAACTGGATGCCGCCCGCAAAGCTGGGAATCTGGATCGCTCCGCGCGTTTGCAACAAATTATGACAATTATCGAGAGTGCCTCCGCACCCCCGGATGAACTCGTATTTGTGGAAGAGTTGATGGATTTGGTGGATGACGAGGCTGCTTTAGCGCAAGCCTTGGAGGAAAATGCTGACGAAGTTACCCCCGAACTCATGCAAGTGCTCACCAGCCTGATTGCTCAAGGGCAAGCGGTGGCGGAAGAAGCCAAAGGCAAAGAAAAAGCGCAGCAGCAAGAAACTGTAGCGCGTATTCAAAAGGTTTATGAGGCGGTGTTGCGCTTTGCCATGCGCCGCAGTTTTAAGGGCGGGTAGGTCGAATAGCTCATAGATAAAGAAAACAGGTATACAACGGTTTTCCGTGTATACCTGTTTTCTTATCCACTTCTTTTCCTTGATAAATATTGAAGCGAAACGAATCACTCCGTTGGGATGGGTTCGAAAACAAGGGTCGCGCCTCCGCTCGTAATGATGCTCAGTTTCCCCGCGCTGGTTTCGAACTTTTGGGCCTGGAGCAAATAAGTGAAGTAGGCGGACTCCTGATCCATGGCCCCCGCGGGCTCCACGCAGTACATTTCCGTGCTGGCGATTTGCCCGATAGTGATTGTATCTTTGTTCACGGTGTAGCTGCCGGAATAGGAGTTGCAGGCGGAGCCGCCGATTTGCCCACTGTCGAAAGTAGCCGTGATGGCCGTACCCTCGATCAGCGGCGCTCCCGCGATGGATACCAGATCCCAGGTAGTGCCAGCCAACGGATCAGCCCCCTGGCCGCAAGCGCTTAAGAAGATCATGCCGACGAAAAAATATATAATTATGATATACTTACTCTTCATTTTGTGCTCCTTTTTGCTTTATTCCCAATGCTAACATTTCTTGAACTTTTCGCAAAGAAAATTATGCTTGTAGAGATTATATGAAAGATTATCTAAAACTCATCGATACCAATACCTCTGGCCCGCGTTGTGATGTAACGCCCTTGTTTACCGATTCCGAGGCTTTTTTGAAGCTGGTGGCCGATCTATCCGCACCCTTTTCGAGCCTGGAATTTGAATATGTCGCCGGTATTGATGCTTTGGGTTTCATCTTGGGCACAGCCCTGGCACTATATCTACAAAAACGCTTTATCCCCATCCGTAAAGGCGGGAAACTTCCGGTACCGGTGGTTTCTCGCCAGTTTTCTGATTATACCGGGGAGCTAAAAACCCTGGAATTGCGTACCGATCTACTCAAACCCGGCGACCGGATTCTGCTGGTTGATGAGTGGATCGAAACCGGCACCCAGGCCAAAGCCGCCGTCGAATTGCTGGAAGAGTTGCAGGCTACGGTGATTGGCATTGCTACGATTAATATCGACCAAAACCCCCAGACCCTAAAATTGCAGGATGATTATTTTTGCTTTGCCCTTTGGCATGATGGTGTTTAGACATTCGCGAGCAGATGGTGTGCCCGCAAAATAAAGGTGCCTCCCATTTTGTGATTGGGAGGCACCTTTATTTATAAATCTGAAGTGCAATTGGCGCAACGGGTGGCCTGAATAGGGATTTTCGAAAAACAATAAGGGCAGGCTTTGGTTGTTGGCTCGGCAGGGGGTATTTCTTCTTTTTGGTGCATGCGGTTGATGCTCCGCACCAGTAAAAAGATGGCGAACGCCACGATGATAAAACTGACCACTGCATTGATGAAAAGCCCATAATTGACGGTGACCGCGCCAGCCTCTTTCGCCAAAGCCAATGTGCTATAAGGCCCGGCAAGGGTACCCTCCCGCAAAACAATGAACAGATTGGTGAAATCGGCGTTGCCCAAGAGCAATCCCAAAATTGGCATCAAAATATCATCCACCAGTGATTTTATTATTACGCCAAAGGCTCCGCCGATCACAATACCAATCGCCATGTCGATCACATTGCCGCGCATTGCAAATGCTTTAAATTCTTTGAGCATTATGATTTCCTTTCGAGAATATAAAATGTAAAGGGATGTGGATTTTTCTCATCTGCGGGATGGAACTCCGCGGCGACTTCACGCCATAATGATACATCAAAATTTGGAAAAGATGTATCTATCTGGAATTCAGCGTGGACGCGCGTTAAATAAAGGCGGCCTGCCTCCTGAAGCGTTTCGCGATAAATTTCCGAACCCCCACAAATGAAAACTTCGTTCTCCCCGCGGGATTCTGCCAGGGCCAAGGCTTCAGAAACCGAGTGGGTAACCATACAACCCGTGGCCTGATAGCCACAATTGCGCGTGACGATGATATTGGTGCGCCCTGGCAGGGGTTTGCCGATGCTTTCATAAGTTTTGCGCCCCAAAATCAGGTGATGCCCCATGGTCAGGGCTTTGAATCGTTTCAGTTCGGCGGGTAGGTGCCAAGGCAACCGATTCTGATAACCGATACCGTTGTTTTGATCCATTGCCACGAGGATTGATTTGCGCATAGCCATATAGGATGATGTTTGGTTTTGTAGCGTTCGAGGAGTCTATACCGATATTTCAGCTTTGATGTGGGGATGGGCTTGGTAGTTTACCAACTCAAAATCATCAAAATGAAAGCCAAAAATATCCTTCACGTTGGGGTTGATCTTCATTTGTGGGAGGGGATACGGCTCGCGAGTGCATTGCAAACGGGCCTGCTCCAAATGATTGAGGTAAAGGTGGGCATCCCCAAAAGTGTGCACAAAATCTCCGGGTTGCAAATCACAAACTTGGGCCACCATCAGGGTCAGTAGGGCATACGAAGCGATGTTGAAGGGCACGCCTAAAAACACATCCGCTGAACGCTGGTAAAGCTGGCATGAGAGTTTGCCATCCGCCACATAGAATTGGAAGAGTAAGTGGCAGGGGGGCAAGGCCATTTTGTTGATTTCGCCCACGTTCCAGGAGCTGACAATGTGCCGCCGCGAGTTGGGATTCCCTCGGATGGACTGAATCACCTCTGAAATCTGGTCGATGCTCCCTTGTGGGGTTTGCCACGACCTC
>DOTA01000302.1 GCA_003513015.1 Chloroflexota bacterium | reverse complement strand
GATGGGCTTAGGCCCCGTGCCCGCCACGCAGAAGGCCCTGCAACGTGCCGGGCTGACTCTCGACCAAATCGGCCTGATCGAACTCAATGAGGCTTTCGCCGTGCAATCACTGGCCGTCATGCAACAACTGGGCCTGGATCCCGAGATCGTCAACGTTAACGGCGGGGCGATTGCGTTGGGGCATCCGCTGGGGTGTTCGGGGGCGCGCATCCTGACCACTTTGTTGCACGAGATGAAACGGCGTGCCCAGCAGGAGCCGCGTCCCTACTACGGGCTGGCGACCCTGTGCGTGGGCGTAGGGCAGGGCGAATCCACGATCGTAGAGTGGCTCGACTGATGTTCAAACCCATCCGTTGGAAAAGCTTCCCGCGCGATTTTGCCGTCATCCAAATCGGGTTTGCCCTTTTTGGGCTGTCGATTGCTATGTTAATCCGTGCCAACCTGGGGACCAGTCCCTGGGTGATTTTGGAGGTGGCCCTCTCCCAAATCACGGGACTGACCCCCGGCACGTTGAGCATCCTGGTTGGCCTGGTGGTGCTGCTGGGCGCGCTGGCGCTGCGCGAGCGCATCGGCTGGGGCACGCTGGCGAACATCTTGTTCATCGGCCCCTGGGAAGACCTGTGCCTTTGGTTAATTCCACCCGCGCAGGATAATCTGCCCGTGCAACTGACCATGCTGCTAGGCGCGGCTTTCCTCATGGGGATGGCCTCGGCTATTTATATCGGCGTGGAAGCCGGGGCCGGGCCGCGCGATAGTTTGATGCTGGCGGTTAAACGCATTAGCGGCTGGAGCTTGCGGCGGGCGCGCGGCACGATTGAAATTGTGGTCGTATTGGTCGGCTGGCTGTTGGGCGGCCCGCTGGGGTTCGGCACGGTGATCTTTGCCCTGGTGATTGGCCCGGCAGTGCAATGGGGCTTCAAAATCTTCAAAGTGGAACCGCACCGCCCCTTGGAAGTGGAACCGGTTTTGATCGAAAAAGGGTAACCCGTGGCGGGATGGCAACACGCGACTACGCCATCCGAAGGATTTATTCATGAAAACAAAAATCGCAATGATCGGTTTGATGCTCGTGATGCAGGCTTGTGGCGCGCGGCCCGCCTCCGCCCCCGCGCCCACGATGGTGCCNNGCTCCCCAATTCATCTCCTTGAAGATGATCTCGGCCCTGGAGGGCTGGGCGATTGCGGCACAAGCCGTTTTGCGCACACAGGATGGCGGCCAAACCTGGCACGATGTGAGCATGCCGGGGGTATCCAATCTGGTATCCGGCACCGGGTTTTCGGCCCTGGATGAAAACACGGCCTGGGTTTTGGTGACCGATCCGAATGCGCCCCTGGATGCCGGGACGCTCTACCGCACCGCCGATGGCGGCCTCACCTGGGAGACCATCCCGGTTGCGTTTGGCGGCGGCAGCCTGGAATTTGTGGATGAATCCGTGGGTTGGGTGATGTCTAGCCTGGGCGTGGGGGCGGGTAGTATGGCGGTGGCCATCTTCCGCAGCGCCGATGGCGGGCTCACCTGGAATCAGGTTTATACCAACGATCCCAACCTGCCCGAGGCCGGTGACAGCCTGCCCCTAGGCGGCCTCAAAAATAACCTGACGGCGAAAGATGCCCAAACGGCCTGGGTCGCCGGGGTGATTTATGCACCTGACACCATCTATCTTTACAAATCCGACGATGGCGGGCAAACCTGGGCCAGCCAAAGCCTGCCGCCGGCCACTGGCATCCCAAACTTTGATGCCAGTACACCGGGGCTAATTTTGCTCAACGCCAGTGAAGCGGTTTTGCCGGTGCAATTTTATGGCGATAACCAGCAAACCGGCTTCTACCGTTCAGATGATGGCGGCGACACCTGGGCCTTCGCGGCCCTGCTGTCCGGCACAGGCTTTCTGGATTTTGGATCACCTATGGATGGATTTTTTTGGAATGGGCAGGCCCTATATGTCAGCACAGATGGGGGGGTGAGCTGGATTCCCCAACAGCCCAACATCAATTTTGGCGATCGCGTGATGCTGATGGATTTTGCAGACGCACAGCACGGCTGGATTGTGACCTACGAAGATAATGGCCAGCGTTTTTTGTATACGACAGAAGATGGCGGAAAAACTTGGGAGCAACTGGCTCCTTAATGGCTGCGAAAACCTTACCCGATCTTTGGGGGAGCTTTGCAAACCTCGGAGGTTTNNGGGAAATTCATACTTGGATTTTCCCTGCACTCATTTCCAATCATACATGTGCAGCACGCCTTGCGTGGTGGTGCTGATGAAAATCTGGCTGGCATCCGCGGGGTCAAAATTGAGGGCGCTGATCGTCAGTCCATTTAATTCAAGGGGGCCGCGGTTCCAGGTGGCCCCGGCATTACGCGTGATTTGCAACCCATTCAGCGTGCCGGCATAAATCACGCCGGGATTTGTGGGATGCGCGACCAGGGCGGTCACGGAAACACCTGCCAATCCCAGATGAACCCAGCCTGTGAGGGTGTAAAGATAAATTCCATTGCTGGTTCCGGCGTATAAATTTCCAGCCCCATCCCAAGCCAGGGCAAAAATATTCAATCCTGAAAGTCCCGTATCGGCCCAATTTGCGCCGCCGTTGTCGCTGCGCCAGATTTTCGTATCGCTGGCAGCAAAAACCTGGTTGGCATTGCCTGCATTCACCGCCACGTTGACGATGCGGCTGCCTGACAGCCCGGCAGCGAACCAAGTGCCACCGCCATCCAGGGTTTTGTAGATACCGGCTCCGGCAGTGCCCAAATAGCCAGTCTGCGGCGTGGAGGGAGCAAAGCGCAGCGCCAGCAAAGCGGGGGTAGCAGTTACTGCTTGTGGCTCGGCATCAACTTCATCCAACAGGGGCGGCACAGCAAAGGGATGCCCCGGCTCAAAGGCGGTTTGCGTGATTGCCGGGAAATTGATGCTGATCTTTTGCCAACAAGTTCCTTCCAAATCGCAACGGTATAAACCGGCGGTTTCGGTGAGCGCAAACATCACCCGCGGCTGGTCAGGGCGCATCACCAGCCCTAAAACGTAGCGATCTCCCAAATTCGTGCCCAACAAACTCCAGGTCTGGCCGCCATCCCCCGATTGTTGCACGCTATCGCCCTTCAAACTGGCGTACAAACGTTGAGCGTTATCCGGCCAAATTTGCAGCGCACTCACGCGCGTGGCGTGCAAGCCTTGCTGGCTGCGCTGCCAGTTCGCCCCGGCATTGAAGCTTTTATACAGCCCTTGGCCATTGGTACCGGCATAAAGAATCTGCGGGGTTTGCGGATCAATGGCGGTGATGGGAATTTCGTAATCTTTCAGGCCCACAATCGACCAAGTGTTGCCTCCATCTGCGGTTTTGAGCACGCCGCCGCTGAAAGTAGACGCATATACGATGAAGGTATCTTTCGGGTTAATGGCCAGGCTATAGAGGCGCGTGTTGGTAGAACTGGCATCGCGCTGAAACCAGCTATCGCCGCCATCATTGGAGCGAAAAGCGCCATCCCAGGTCCAAACGCCCGTGTACAAAACCGGGTGCGTTTCGCCAGAACTGGGATTCACCACAATGCCGCGCGTCGACAGGTTGGTAAGGCCATTGTTTACAGCCTGCCAATTCTTGCCAGAATCCCACGAGCGGTAAACACCGTGCTCGTGGGTGGCCGCATAAATCTGATTGGGATATTTGGGGTGTAGCGTAACGGCATAGGCCCAATCTTCCTGGGATTTTCCGCCCACATTGGTTAGTTTTGGCTCCCAAGTATTTCCTGCATCCGTAGAGCGATACAAGACCCCGTTCCAGGGAGGCCCGCCGTTATTAGAAACGCCGCGCGTCCCGATAAAAATATTCTCGTTATCGGTGGGATCGATCACCATGCTATAAACGATGGCTGACTCTTGAATCCCCGTGCTAGATTGAAACCAATGTTCGCCGCCATCGACGGTTTTATAAACCTTGCCGGTGTAGGTACCGGCATAGGCAACCTGAGCGTTATAGGGATCGATGACCATCGAGTTAATCTGACTATAGCCCAAGCCGGTGCTCTTCCAAACCCAGGTAGCTCCGGCATCGCTGCTTTTATAGATACCAGAGCCCCAGGTTCCGGCGTAAAGGGTAGTGGGCTGTGAGGGCGCTACGGCTAAGCCAACCACAAACCCGCCATACGGGCCAATCCATTCAGGCGGTTCGGGCGGATTATAAACCAGGGGAAAGTACAAGATTTGAGTGTTGGCTGCCCGCCCCACAGAAATGATCGAGCGGTTGGCAAACAACGTTATCAAAAGTAGAACCAAAGCAGCAAAAAAGAAGATGTTTCTTTTGCGATAGATGGGGTTCATTAAGTCACTCCCGTTTGGAGCATCTGATTAGGAACGTTTGGAGGATATTAATCTATATTTGATTATAGCGCTGCGCAGAAAAACTGCTAGAGGGGAATTACGTACCGCCCCGATAAACCCGCGGCACGCGCGTGTTGATGTTGGTCAATATCTCATAAGGGATGGTGCTCGCCCATTGGGCTAAATCTTCGGCGGTGATCCTCTCTCTCCCCATTTCACCGATTAACACCACTTCATCATCATTATAGGCTGTTTCCCACTCAAGATTGACCACAATCTGATCCATCGAGATACGCCCTATCACCGGGAATTTCTGACCCCGGATGAGCACCTGCGCCCGATGCGACATGCTGCGAAAGTAGCCATCTCCATACCCCACGGGGATGGTCACCGCCCGCACCGGATGATCCGTTTGCCAAGTGGAGCCATACCCGACGGGATGCCCCGGTTGGATCACTTTGAAATACACTACGCGCGATTTCCAACTGAGGGCTGGGAAAACCCGAATGCTGCGGTAAGTTTCGGGGTCGGGGTAGACTCCATAGAGCAGCAATCCGGGGCGCACCAGATCAAAATACGCTTCGGGCATTTGCAAAATAGCGCCCGAATTGGCCATGTGGCGCAAACGCGGAGCGGGCAAAGCGTGCTTTTCGTAAAAGTGCAATACTTCGTGAAATCGTTCCAGTTGCAGTCGGGAATAAGAGAGGTCAGCCGCATCCGAATTAGCAAAGTGGGAGAAAATTCCTTCCACATCGAGGTGTTTGCAGCGCAGGGCAGTTTCCAGGAGGCTTTCGGCGCTGTAATAATGCACACCGATGCGCTCCATGCCGGTGTCAATTTTGAGATGCACGCGGGCCATCAACCCCAATTGCTCGGCGATTTCATCGACCTGCCAGAGTTTTTCCACGGAGGAGGCCGTGATGGTCAGATTGTGTTTGATGAAGTGTGGCACCTGATTCCCCAAAATGCCGCCCAAAACCAAAATGGGTGTGCGGATACCTTGCTCGCGCAGCAAAATGCCCTCTTCGAGGACAGCCACCCCGAGATAATCCGCGCCCAGGGTTTCCATCAGATGAGCGGCCTCCACCAATCCATGACCGTAGGCATTGGCCTTGAGAATCGGCATCATCTTGGCAGGCGCAACCTTCTGATGGATAGCGCGAAAATTTTCCGCTAAACGCGTCAAATCCACCTCTACGAGAGTGGGACGCAGAATGCCATGGGTGCTGATCGTGGGAGCGTTGATCATGGTGGGTACGTGAATTATACCCCTGTGCCTTACCCCCGGTTACCCGCAACTTACTGCACGCGGTTCCCCTCTCACAAATCCCGCTGACTGAAAATTAGAATCGCCACCGCTAACCTGATCACACAGTAAATCATAGCATACCAGACCATCAAAGGGCTGGGCACGGAACCCAAGGTCAAGGGCGAAAACCCCATGGTGGAAACCAGGGGTGATTGCATCTCAGGTGAGCACTGCCATAGCAATCTCAAAAAATTGACGGCTTACAACCCAGCCATCAACAAAAAACTATGGATTTCGGTCAGCGCTAGCCGGGTCATGCCGATGGATCCCAGACTGCTATCAATATCGCGTTGGACGAAGTAGAAATCCACCCCACAAACGATCAGTTATCAAACCCCCAACAAGAGCGCGACCCACAAAATTTTGCGCCGAACAACTTCGCGAAAGGTTAATATGGAGATGATGAAGGTGGTGTTCATAAAGGTTACAAGT
>DOTA01000124.1 GCA_003513015.1 Chloroflexota bacterium | reverse complement strand
CGATCCCACGCTGGATGCCGTCATCCCCAGCACAGAGCACGGCCTGGAGCCGCTGCACGCCGTTTACCGCAAAAACACCTGCTTGCCCGCCGTAAAAGCCGCCATCGAGGCCGACCAATGGAAACTGATTAGCTGGCACGGGGAGGTCAACGTGCGCGTGCTCACCCCGGAGGAGCTTGCGCCGCTCGACCCCGAGGGAATCACCTTCTCGAATGTCAACACACCCGAGGAGTTTGAGTCAGCGAATCGGCGAATCAACCCTTCACCAAATCGCTGACTCGCCGATTCGCTTTCACAATGCTATAATCCTCTTGCCCGCCCTAGTAGCTCAATGGACAGAGCAAGGCTCTCCTAAGGCCGAGGTTGCAGGTTCGACTCCTGCCTGGGGCACACCCAAAGCCATTCAAGCGAATGGCTTTTTGATTCATCGCTGGGGCCTGGTTATGATTTACAATAGCCTCATCTTTTTTAGATTGGTGGTGTGCGCATGAATATTTACTTTGCCTGTTCAATTACCGGGGGGCGCGGCGATGAGCCAATTTACCAACAAATTGTCGCTGCTTTGCAAGCCGACGGGCACAAAGTCCCTACTGCCCTTTTAGCCGGTTCCGATGTGATGGCCTTGGAAGTGGTGGTAGATCCAATCACCGTTTACGAGCGCGATACGGGCTGGATTAGGGACTGCGATTTGCTGGTAGCGGAGGTCAGCACTCCCTCGCATGGAGTCGGCTATGAGATCGGCTATGCCCTCGGACTGGGGAAACTCGTGCTCTGTCTGCACCGGCAGGGGATTGCCGTTTCAAAAATGATTACGGGCAACCGCGATGACCGGCTAACGGTGCTGGCTTACGAAAATGGTGCTGAGGCGGTGCAGAAATTGCGAGCGTATTTAGGGGTATAAATGCGTAAACACGGTAAACAGGTAAGACTCCCTGTATACTTTGTTTACCTGTTTACGTTTCTACTCTCTGCTTGTGCTGCCCAAACACCTGTTCCAACTCGAACTGCATGGCCAACTGAAACACCAAATCCCACCGCATCAGCTACCATCACGCCCAGCCCGCTGCCACCAACCCCGACGCCCTCGCCGACCGCGTTGCCAGCTACGACAACCCCTGGCCCGGTGATTTGCTCGCCGTTGGCGGGGGTGGAAATTTCGGAATTGACGGAGATGATCGTCAACCCGTTTGCGCCGCCCCGGCTAGGGTCGGATGATCCGCACCAGGGGATTGATCTGGCGGATGTTGACCCCGTTTACCAGATGGCGTTGGAGGGGCGGCCCGTCCACGCGGTGATAGGAGGAACTGTAGCGGGTGTTATTGTTGATCGGTTCCCCTACGGAAACGCGATTTTGGTGGAAACACCCCTGGAACAGATTCCCGCCGCATGGTTAGAGACACTCCAAATTCCAACCCCCGCGCCTTTTCGGGCGCAGAATCCAGTTTTGACTTGTCCGGAATCCGCATTTGATCCGGAATCGATTTCTGGGCCGCGGTCTCTTTATCTGCTTTATGCTCATTTTAAAGAACCGCCTGCACTGCAAACGGGAGATTTGATCACCTGCGGGATGCCGATTGGGATAATTGGCAATTCGGGAAATGCGCTCAACCCGCACGTGCACATTGAAGTGCGAGTCGGGCCTTCAAACGTGCGATTCGAGAGTATGGCACATTATACGGGCAGTGCCAGCCTCGAAGAAATGGCAAATTATTGCCTCTGGCGGGTGAGCGAGGCCTTTCAGTTGCTTGATCCTCAGCAGTTATTCGCGCATGGAGAATAGTTGCAAATTGCAATAAAAATGCAATGTTCTAGTTATGCAGCGAGTCACTCAAATTTGATAATATATCGTTAGCAAACGCCAGGGTGCCCCCCTCACTCTGGCGTTTGCTTTTTCTTTTCTTGGAAAATTTCGCAAAAACTCCCCCTTGACGGAGTGCCAGGGTGTTTGTTATTATTATGGCGACGATCGTCAGGGTGCCCCCCTCACTCTGGCGATTGTCGTTTAACACAAAGAGGCTTTACTTGGGGGCAAACCATATTTTGACATTGATCATCCTATCCCACAGGTCAGAACATTTCGAGAGACAAAGCCATGCGCTCAACGCCTCCCTGGTGGCAAACCACAACAATTTACCAAATTTACCCTCGCTCTTTTGCCGATGCCAACCATGATGGGATTGGCGACCTACGCGGCGTGATCTCAAAATTAGATTACATCCAGGATTTGGGCTTTGAAACTATTTGGATTTCACCCTTTTTCCGCAGCCCGCAGCAAGATTTTGGTTATGATGTCAGCGATTATGGTGAGATTTCGCCGGAGTATGGCACACTGGCCGAGGTGGATGAACTGATTGAGGCGGTGCATGCCCGCGGATTGCGGATACTCTTCGATCTGGTGCTAAATCACACATCCATTGAGCATCCCTGGTTTCGGGAATCGCGCAGCAGCCGGGATAATCCCAAGCGAGATTGGTATCTCTGGCGTACAAAACCCAACAATTGGAAAGCCTTGCCCGGAGGTTCGGGCTGGCATTATGACGAAATCAGCGGGGAATATTATTACGCCAATTTCCTTTCCTTCCAGCCCGACCTCAACTGGCGCAACCCTGAAGTTAAAAAGGCCATGTTCGATGTGGTGCGCTTCTGGCTTGACAAAGGCGTGGATGGCTTTCGACTTGATATTTTTCACTCTATTTACAAAGATGGAGAATTTCGCGATAACCCCTTCTCGGGGCATTTCATCCCCAAGGATGACCAATACGGCTTTTTTCAGGAGTTCAAATACAATCTCAATCAGCCGGAGGTCTTCAAACTTGCCAAAGAACTACGCACCCTGGCCGCCTCTTACACGCCCGAACGCATGTTAATCGGTGAAGTTTTCGGCAGCACAGAGAATCAGAAGCGGTTTTTGGGCGAAAATCTGGATGGTCTCAACCTGGCTTTTTTGTGGGAGTTGCTTAACCTGAAGGCCAGCGCGCCCTTCTTGCGCCAGGTTATCCAGTTTTACGAAAGCCATTACCCGGCTCCCTACACGCCCGTTTATGTTTTTGGTAACCACGATCGCAAGCGCTTGATCTCGCTGATCGACAACGATCTGCGCCTCGCTAAATTGTTGGCGATCTTCCAATTCACGGTCAGGGGTGTGCCCGTCACTTATTATGGCGAGGAAATCGGCATGGCCGATGGCAACTTCCCGGCCAAAAACGCGCTCGATCCAATTGGGCGGCGCTATGCCTGGGCGCCTCAATTCCTGATTAATCAGTTGGGGCTATACGTCAACCGCGATGGCTGCCGCACACCCATGCAGTGGAATGCTAATCCCAACGCCGGTTTCTGCGATGAAAATGCCTGCCCCTGGCTGCCGGTTCATAAAAATCGGCGCTTGGTCAATGTGCAGGATCAATTGGGTGATGACAGCTCGCTTTTGGAGTTGTACCGTCGATTGCTGCGCCTGCGGCGCGCCTCTACAACTTTGCAGAGTGGCACGCTGGAACTTATCCGTGATTCCGCTATGGATGAAAATATCCTGGCCTATAAACGCGCCGGCAACGATCAAACCATCCTGGTTGCGTTGAATTTTGGCGATCACCCGGTGGAATTGCCTAACCCGACGGGGTGCCGACAAGTGTTGCTTTCTGTGGGCTGGCGTTCTCCATCCATAACGGGAGCCATTCAACTGCCAGCCTTTGGCGGAGTCGTTTTGGGGGATTAACCTAAATTTCCACCACATAGCGTAAAATTATCAATAATGCGAATATATCCACTGGGCTTTGGCGCTTTTTCGCGCCCTATCTCCACAGCCAGTGTTATATCCCCCGGATGCGAACGCAAAGAAAGGTTAGGAATAGATCCATGCGCAATCGAGTTGTCATTACCGGTCTGGGATGTGTTTGCCCGGTAGGAAATGATGTTCCTACCGCCTGGGGTCATATTTTGGCGGGAAAATCGGGTGTCACACGCGTATCCTTGTTTGATAGTAGCTCCCTCAAAACCCAAATTGCGGCTGAAATAAAAGATTTCGACGCCAAAGCGCTGCTGGGCAATCGCATGGCGCGGCGCTATGACCGGGTTGCCCAATTTGCGATTGTGGCCACCCGTGAGGCGGTTGAGCAATCGAAACTAGAGATCAATGAGCAAAACCGGGATCGCATCGGGGTTTTAATCGGTTCCGGGATTGGCGGGATCGGCACACTTTACGAAAATATCATCGCTTTTCTGGAGCGCGGCCCTGAAAAGGTTAGCCCTTTCACGGTTCCGATGATGATTCCCGATTCGCCTGCCGGGCTGATTGCCATTGAGTATGGTGTGCGCGGCCCCAATATGGCGGTGGTGACGGCCTGCGCCACCGGTAATAACGCCATCGGTGAGGCGGCCGAAATGATCCGGCGCGGGGTTGCCGATGTGATGCTGGCAGGTGGCACCGAAGCGGCCCTGATCCCCATCACTTTTGCGGGGATGAATGCCATGGGCGCGATCTCCACCCGGAATGATGAACCAGAGCGCGCTTCGCGGCCGTTTGATGCCGAGCGTGATGGCTTCGTATTAGGCGAAGGTGCAGCTACTTTGGTGCTCGAATCTTTGGAACATGCCCAGGCGCGCGGCGCTCAGATTTTGGCGGAAATCACGGGNNGAAAGGGCTTATAAAATTCCGGTTTCATCCACCAAATCCATGACCGGGCATATGATCGGTGCGGCCGGAGCGGTGGAGGCCATTTTCTGCGTGCAAGCCTTGCAAACAGATCTGCTGCCTCCAACTATAAATTACGAAAACCCTGATCCGGCGTGTGATCTCGATTATGTGCCAAATCAGGCTCGTGTGGCCCATGTTGACCATATCATGTCCAATTCTTTTGGCTTTGGCGGACACAACGCCACGCTGATTTTTAGCCGATATTCGGAGTAAAACTGCTATGCCTTATGCACATATTACCGGATGGGGTGTCGCCATCCCCGAAAATATATTAACCAATGCTGAAATTGCTCAAATGGTTGATACAAATGACGAATGGATTCGTTCGCGCACCGGCATCGAAGAACGCCGGATCGCCGCTACCGATGAAAGCACTGCCAGCCTGGCGGCCCAGGCGGCCTTCGATGCCCTGGAAGTTGCCAATCTCAGCCCGGCCGATGTTGACCTGATCATTGTGTCGACCTCCTCACCGGAACATATCTTCCCGGCAACCGCCGCGTTGGTACAGGATCAAATCGGCGCGACTAAAGCAGGTGCTTTTGATCTTTCGGCAGCTTGTACCGGCTTTATCTATGCTCTCAACATGGGGGCGCAAGCTGTTCGCTCCGGCTCTATTAAAAATGCCTTGATCATTGGGGCAGAGACGCTTTCGCGGCTTACCAACTGGGAAGATCGCAACACTTGCATCCTTTTTGGAGATGGCGCAGGGGCTTTTGTGTTGCAAGCCAGCGAAAAACCCGGCGGGGTGCTCTCAGCGGTGATGCGCGCCGATGGTTCCGGTGGTGATTTGCTTTCCGTACCAGCGGGTGGTAGCAAACTTCCCACCTCGGAACAGACTCTTCACGAGAAGTTGCACTTCATTCAAATGAATGGGCGTGAAGTATTTCGTTTCGCCACGCGTGTGATGGCGCAAGCGACCCGCGAGGTTGTCAAAATGTCTGGTTTTGAATTAGATGAAATCGACTGGGTAATTCCCCATCAGGCCAACCGGCGCATCATCGAAAAAGCCGCCAGTAATTTGAAATTGCCCCTGGAAAAATTCATCATCAATGTGGAGCGTTTTGGTAACACATCTACAGCCTCAATTCCGATGGCGACAGCCGAAGCCCTGGGTAAAGCGCAGATTAAGCCGGGAGATAAAATCGTTTTCGTGGGATTTGGAGCCGGGCTGACCTGGGGAGCGCTCAGTGTTGAATGGACCGGACCACTGGCAGAGCCGGAGGCTCCCCTGGTTTGGCCCTATCGTTTCGAAAAGTTATACTCGATTTATGCGCGTTTCCGCTCCGCAGCTTTACGGGTGATCCGCACCATTGAAGGTTTTGTCTGGGGCCGCAAAGGATAGCCCCACAGATCAGTAAAAAAACAGGTAGATGGGCATCCATCTACCTGTTTTTTTGTTTCTATTACCGTGCTATTTATCCCCTTCCCCTACGGCGAAAACTTTCAATACGCGCTTTAACAAATCCGTGAAGATGTTTTGTTGATAGCCGCACAGCCAGGCAAGTGTATACATAATAAAAGGCGAGGAAATATCTTGTCCTGGGCCTGTCAGAGAAAGTAACCCAGCACTCAAAACCAGGTAGATAACGGCTCCGACCCCGTACCCCACAATGGGGCTGCCAACATACCAAAGGAGATGCTGGCGGTCAAAATCTTGATCGATGGATAGATGCTTCACCAGTGAAATCAAAGCCCCAACCACGCCACCGATTCCGCCCCACATGATGCAACCAAATAGATAATAAAAATCTGTTGTCACCCCCAGAGCTGCAATCGGTTGATTTATCCAGTACAGCAGCACCACAAGGGTTGCAAGCCCCCAAACAAACTCATAAATAAATAACGGAAGTCCGTAAGTTTTACCCCAGATGGGCATCTGCTGGCTCAACTGAATGCGGAATTCAACCTCATTGATATAACGTTCGGCCTCTTCGTAGCGATCTTTACCGGCTAGAATCTCATTGCGCGCCGATTGGATCAAAGTTAACAGTTCTCTGGCAATGCCCAGTGCCTTAATATTGGTTTTCACTGCATCTTGGGCACGGTCTGCCCGCTCCCAAAGGGCTTTCAATGATTTTTGGGTGATGAGAACTGCTACAAGTTGTTCAGAAGCATCTAAGGCTTTTTCCTGTTTGGGGGCGGTGCCTGAATCAGGGCCGGGTTCAGCGGAGGCTTCCGGGCTTAAGCGTGTTTCATCTGCCAGCACCTCATCAGATGACGGTGCAGTTTCTTCTGGCGGCTGGCCGGGACTGATTGGAACTGGTAAATCACTGATTACTTCAGAATCGGCTTCGGGCTGGGCCTCTAGCACTTCCTCTGCCATCTCAATTTCTTCAGGCTGAGGTTCGGGAGCAATTTCATCCGGCATGGCTTCCTCCTTTGTCAAAAACCAATCAATTGAACAAAATCAAGGTGAAACGGAATTATTATGGCACAGCAGGCAGATCATCGAAAAATAGCGCCCACCAAACTTGCCAGTTTTTATATACCACCGGCTCAGGGGTTGTCACCGTAACAGCCACCGGCGTGCCCTGGGCTGGCGAAATCGGCACAACGGGTTGATCACCCTCTCGCACCCAGCGGGCCTCTTGATAAGCCCATTCTTCAACAGCCGCATCTGAAGTGGCATAAGCGATTCGGGCGTTAAGTTCGGCTTCCGTGGCTCGCAAAACATTCAGTTCAGCCCGGATTTTTTCGGCCTGGGCGATTAATTCGCGTTGTTCTGCCATCCGGTTGTTAAAAATAATTACCAGAAAGATCAAAACAGCCAACCCAGCCATAACTGCGATATATTTTGCGCCGCGCTTGAGCAAATCCATGCCTTCATCTTACCGCGACCTTGAGGCGAAATCAAGTCATCAAACTTGCTGGTGCATGATTAAGATGCGAACATCATTTTCAAACATAAAACGGGAGCATATTGATGCTCCCGTTCATGCAATGAAAAAACAGCTAAAATTACAGCCAGCCGCGCAGTTCCATGCCTTTAACCACTTTTTCAATGGCAACCATGTAAGCAGCATCGCGCATATACACGCCTTCACGCTCTGACATGGCCAGTACATCATGGAAAGCCACCGTCATCTTGTCATCTAGTTTGCTCAAGACTTCATTCTTGCTCCAATAGAAGTTCATATCATTCTGAACACTCTCGAAGTAAGATGTGGTCACACCACCGGCATTGCACAAGAAATCTGGAATGTTGAAAATGCCGCGCGATTTGAGTACCACATCCGCTTCGGGCGTGGTGGGGCCATTGGCCCCCTCGGCCAAAATCTTCACGCGGTCGCTAATCATTTGCACGGTTTCGCCGTTTACCTGGCCTTCCAGCGCGCCAGGTATCAACACATCGGCATCTTTGCTGATCCAGGCGTCGGCGTCTTCGATCACGTATCCGGCCTCAGTGGCTTTGCTTTTGTCAATCGAGCCATAAATATCAGTGATGGATTGCAAGAAACACGGGTTCACGCCATCTTTATGGCTGACGGTGTAAGCACAGCGATCCTCGCGATCCCAGTAAGAAACGCAGGCTACCTTACCGCCTAATTGCTCGATAAAACCGATGGCCGCATATTGAGTCACATTGCCGAAACCCTGCATCGCCGCCACTGCCTTGGTGGGATCAATCCCTAAATGTTTCATGGCTTCACGTACAGTGTAGATCACCCCAAAGCCGGTGGCCTCCGTCCGCCCCAGAGACCCGCCACCCCCCAGGGGTTTGCCTGTGATCACCCCAGGGGTGTATTGCCCCACCAGTTTGGAATATTCATCCATCATCC
>DOTA01000074.1 GCA_003513015.1 Chloroflexota bacterium | reverse complement strand
GTTCGCCCCTTCTCCATTGTTGCCGCATTCACTTCTACAATGCCGGTGCTTGCCCAAGGCCTGATTAATTTAATCTTCTTACCCATTAACTATTTATTTGAATTAGGTTTTTTCTTCGTTTGTGCGTTTCTGTGGCTTTTTGGAAAATATAGAAAAAAATCACCTGCCCCCTTTCCCACCGTTGAAATTTTGTTATTGGCTACCGTGGTGATCTCGCTTTCGTTTTTTTATTCCAGGGTGATCCCAATCAACGATATGGGCATTCGTCCGTGGCTGCTTGGTCAATTCGTATTGTTGATCTGGACGGTGGATGTGGTAGCTCCTCTTGTAAACGCGCAAAATTTTCATTTCCCCAAATTATTTAAAGCCATCACAAAGTTCCAGTATCCATCCAGAGTTGGTTATTATTTGGTAATTTTATTAACGCTGGGGCTTATGACAACCAGCTTAGAAATGCTGATGTTACGCTTTTGGACGATTGGAATTGATGCAAACATCGTGGGCTTTCCAAGTGAATTTAGCCCTGATACCCAGTTAGGATCCCGAACCTACGCCGCCCGGCAGGCTTACGAATACATCCGCGATTACTTACCCCTAAACTGGATCGTTCAAGATAACCCCACGACCATCCTCGACCGCCCCAGTGGATTATACGGCACACGTCAAATGGTCATCTCTGACCATACAGCCTATGGAGTTTCTGCTGAGGCCTATGAAAGCCTGGTCAATCAAGTCAAAGTGATCTTCGAAAGTGAAACCCTCACTTGGGAACAGATCGATTCGCTCTGCCAGGAATATTCGATTGACTTACTAATCTTCAAAGATATCGATCCAATCTGGAGAAATATTGAGCTAATCGGTTCCCAACGATCTCCTGTATACGATAATGACTATTATGCTCTCTTTCAATGTGGAGTAGATCAATCATTCGTTTCTGCTCATTAATGATTTTAAAAACCATTACAGAACTATCCAAAATCTCCTATCTTTTTACTCATTAAACCCTCTTATGATAGAATACCCTGGCAATATGAAAAGCCCGCAAATGGAGACACCCCATGTCTGAAATGATAGAAGTCGTGATTGACAGCATCCGNNAAATCTCTGAATGCCCGCATCCTGCAAGTGGAAGTCGTAGCTTTGCGCAACGAAACCTATTACGGCAATATCGTGCTCGAAGCCAACGGCCAAATTTTCAACATTGACGCACGCCCCTCCGACGCCATCAACCTGGCCGCCCGGGCCAACGTGCCCATCTTGGTGGCGCGAGATGTGATGGATGCCGCCGGCATCATCCCCGATGAAGATGAAGTCAACGATGAAACCCCCTTTGCCGAGGGGGAAGAAAATCCTGAACCAGGCCAGGGACGCCTCTCTGTCTTTGAAGATTTTCTCGAACAACTCAATCTCGATGACAGCGGAGATGACGAAGACGAAGCAACAGACGACGATTAGCCCTCACCGGCTTCCCTGCAAACACCCCTCGGCCGCGGCCTAAGACTGAGACCTCGTCAATAGCCCGCGGTCGTTTTTATCGAAACTACTTATGAGCGAATTCCCCCCCATCGAAAGCGAAACCACCCGCGGGCCGCAGGTTGTGCCTCATAACCGCGAAGCCGAAGAGGCCCTGTTGGGTTCGATTCTGATCAACCCTGAGGCCTATTACGATGTAGCCGAGTTTCTGGATGCAGATGATTTTTACATCCACCGCCACCGCTGGGTTTGGAACGCCTTCCGGCATTTGACCGAAAACCGCGCCCCGCTCGATTTTCTCACGGTCACAACTGAACTCGAGCAGCAAGGCCAATTAGCTGAAGTCGGCGGCCTGGCCTATCTGACCACCCTGATCAGCAATGTGCCCTCGGCCTTGCACGCGGTGGCCTATGCCCGCATCATCGAAGAAACCGCCGTGCGCCGCCGTATGTTGGAGGCCGCCAACCAAATCGCCAAGTTGGCCTACGATGAAGAAACCGGCCTGGAAGCCGTGATGGACGATGCCGAAAAGGCCGTTTTTGGCATTAGCGAAAAGCGCATGACGCGCGACCTAGCCCCCATCGATGAAGTTCTCAGTGACTTTTACGATCACATCAGCGATCTAGCTGCCCGCCCCGACGATATTCACGGGGTGCCCACCGGCTTCTACGACCTCGATAAATTGCTCACCGGCCTACAGCCCTCCGACTTCGTGATCATCGCTGGCCGGCCTGGTATGGGTAAAACCGGTTTCGCCCTCTCACTTGCCAAAAATGCCGCCCAAATTCACAAAAAACATGTGGCCATCTTCTCGCTCGAAATGGGCAACGATCAACTCGTCCAGCGCCTGATCTCGCAAGAAACCGGCATCGATTCGCAGCGCCTGCGCACCGGCAAACTCGCCGATAACGAATGGGCGCTTTTCACGCACGCCATCGAAACCTTGGGGGATACCCGTATCTTTCTGGATGACACCCCCGGCATCACGCCGCTGCAACTGCGCACCAAATGCCGCCGCCTGCACCTNNAACCGCGTGCAAGAAGTCTCGTACATTTCGCGCCAGCTCAAAATTTTGGCGCGCGAAATCAACGTCCCCGTGCTGGCCGCGGCCCAACTCTCGCGCGCCGTCGAGCAGCGCGCCGACAAAAAACCCGTACTCTCCGATTTGCGTGAATCTGGCTCCCTCGAGCAGGATGCCGACATCGTCATGTTCATCTACCGCCCCGAAGTCTACGAAGAAGACCCCGCCAAACAAAACATCGCTGAAGTGATTATTGCCAAACACCGTAACGGCCCCGTGGGCAGCGTGCAACTCATCTTCCGCAAAAACCTGGCCAAGTTCGAGAACGCCACCACTCGCCACGTCGATCTTTCACAGGTGACCTGATGCCCGAATTTCCCGGCCTTCCCGAAGGCAAAATCAGCTTCACCCGCATTCCGGGGCCGTTTTTCAGCGAACTGCTACCTCAAATCGACCACCTGGGCGAACTTAAAGTTACGCTCTACGCCTTGTGGCAGTTGGATCGGATGGGCGGCAAAGTGCGCTACCTGTTAGAGCAAGATTTTTTGGAGGATGAAACTTTCATCCAGGGGATGGCTGCCAGCCCGAATGAAACGGAAGCAGCCCTAAGCGAGGCCCTGGCCCGAGCTGTCCAGCGCGGGACATTTTTGAGGGCTTCCGTTAAACTGGAGCGGGAGCTATCCCTCTATTTTTTCAACACCCCCTTGGGGCGCTCCGCTTACGAGGCCGTCCAAAAAGGCGAGTGGCGTCCCACGGGAGATGCCCGCCTGCCCGTGGAATTGGGGCCTGAACGCCCCAGCATTTACCGTTTATATGAGCAAAACATTGGCCCCATGACACCCGTGCTGGCCGATACCCTGCAAGATGCCGAAGATACTTACCCCGCGGAATGGATCGAAGAGGCCTTCCGCATTGCCGTAGAGAAGAACGTGCGCAACTGGCGCTATGTGGAGGCGATTTTGCGCCGCTGGCACGAAAGAGGTTACGATGGCCGAGAAACTCGACGAGACACTGAAAAGAGCCGCCAACAATATGCCGACTGGGAAAGCGACTAAGCACCCTAAGCCTGTCGAAGGGCCGCCCAAGCCGCTGCCTCCCAAAGATTTACCCGGCAAACCCGACTGCCCAATTTGCAACGGTGTGGGTTATTACCGCTTGGATGTAGAAGTTACACATCCCGATTTTGGCAAGCTGCAAGTTTGCTCCTGCCGCCAGAGCGATATAGACCGCAAGCGGCAACAACGTTTATTTGCCATGAGCAATTTAGATGAACTAACGCACCTTACATTTGACAATTTTCAGTTTCGAGGTCAAATGGGTTTAGGACCAAAAGAAGCAGAATCTCTAGAAGTCGCTTTTAAATCTGCCCAAAGATTTTCTCAAACTCTTGATGGTTGGCTTGTTTTGCAAGGAACATATGGTTGTGGAAAAACCCATCTAGCTGCTGCTATTGCAAATTTCGTTGTAGAGATCGGTATTACTACATTATTTCTAACCGTACCGGACTTATTAGATTTTATGCGCTTTGCGTACGATGATCCCCAATCAACTTTTGAGCAGCGAATGGATGAAATTAAAAATGTACCTTTGTTGGTAATGGATGATTTTGGTACTCAGAATGCCACTCCATGGTCTCAAGAGAAATTATTCCAGATCATGAATTATCGATATGTCAATAGATTGCCACTAGTTCTTACGACAAATGAAATTCTGGAAACGATAGAACCTCGAATTTTATCTCGGTTGAGTGATGAAAAATTTGTAAACAAATTGAGAATATTGGCACCAGATTATCGTCGTCCTAGCCAAGATATGTCAGGCCCATTGGCCAATTTGCAGAATTTTACTTTTGAAAGTTTCGATTTGCGTGTGAACGAAGGGCTAAATTCTGAGGACACGATCAGCTTAAAAAAGGCATTAGGTGAAGCTAGATCATTTGCTGAAAATCCTGATGGTTGGTTGGTAATTACAGGCCCGTATGGGTGTGGCAAAACACATCTAGCAGCAGCAATTGCTAATTATCAAGCTAAAAAAGGGTATACCCTACCTAAATTTGTGGTCATTCCTGATTTGATGGATCACTTACGGGCTACCTTTGGGCCACGGAGTACAGTTAGCTTAGATACTCTTTTTGAAAATGTAAAAACTACACATTTGCTAATTTTGGATGATCTTGGTACTCAGAATATGACACCTTGGGCACGCGAAAAACTCTATCAGTTGTTCAATTACCGCTACAATGCTGAACTCCCCACCGTTATCACGACTCCCGAACTACGCGACGAGATGGATCCTCGCATTCTTAGCCGCATGCAGGATGCGCGGCTTTGCACGGTATGCGCCATTACCGCTCCTTCATATCGGGGCACCCCTCGGGCGCGGCGGGGCAAGAAGCGCTAAGTCAGTTGCTAAGCCCTGGGATATTCGCGAATATCCCAGGGCTTTTTTTGTCTACGACTCGATATCGTTGGTACCGTATTTCAGCAACAAATCGTCTAAAGCTTCGCGCAGCAACACAGCCTCCCCCACGCCTTCTTCTTTGGCTAAATTTGTCAGGCGCTCCAATTGGGTCAAAGTAAAATGTGCGGTTTTTGGAGCCATTTTTTCTTCATAAGCCAAACGAACATTATTACGACCGATTTTTTTAGCCCGGTAAAGGGCTTGATCGGCTTTGCGCAAGATTTCATTTTCGGAACTGCCATCAATGGGGAAAGCGGCGATGCCCGCGGTTACGGTCAGGTGAGTGGTAACGCTGCCAAATTGGGCCTGGGATTCGATCTCAGCGCGCACCCGTTCCAATACCAAAAAAGCCTGCTCACGCTCGATGTGGGGGAAGATTAGGGCAAACTCATCACCACCATAACGCGCTACATGAGCTAATTCTCCGGCAAGTTCTTGTAAAATATGGGCAATCGCTTGCAAAACCTGGTCGCCGCCATTATGGCCAAAATTCGTATTGATCGCCAGAAAATGATCAATGTCTAGAAACGCCAAAGAAAGGGATTGCCCATCCTCAGCGGCGGTTTGTATCAGTGTTTTGAATTTTTCATCAAAAGCTGCGCGAGTCATTAAACCTGTTAATTGATCTGGGGAAAACATATCAGACATTTTAATCTCCTTTATTTTTGTTATTTATACATATTATATTTTTATAATATGTATAAATATTATCTCTAAAGATTACAAATGTCAAGTACACACATAGCGTATTCCCGATTCAAATGCAGAAGAATGCATAATCCAGCAAGAGTGGTAAAAAGGCTCTAAGAGAGCAAAACGAACCGTTGGACAGAAGGTGATCCTTTGAAACTGATTGAACCAACCAAGCAGAAGGATGATCCTGAGCCCAAAGCTTTGGCCTGCTATGCATCGATATACGGTTTGAAAAGTACGAAGCCGTTTGGATACGCACCATAAACTTCATGAAGTGGACCCTTGAAAAGACTGCCGAGCAGAAAGTCCGAGATCATTCTGCTTGGCACAAGAGCCAGAAAGTGCGTTCGTGGCTTCATCAACACAATCAAGAAGTCAAGCGCACAGGCAAAGGAACCAGACTGCTGGCTGTTCTTTTGCGTGGCTCAATCCGATTGAACCACGCTGGGTTCATGCCAAACGAAAGGTACTGGAGCCGGAAAGAAAGCTCTCTGCCAAAGAACTGTCTGAGAGAGTCTGCGCTGTGATCAAGCGGCCTGTACTGCCTTGGATCGCTAATTCCAATAATGCGACTTGATTATACACTAGAGCAATTGTATACAACACGTGAGCCGTAAAATCGGGGTGATAAAATCACCAGATATGCTTGCCCTCACCTAATGGCATAAGTAACCGAATATTTCCGCCTTTTAAGATATACTACTGACATTTAAAATCGGTAGTGGCTAAAATTGACTGGTGGCAAATCAT
>DOTA01000077.1:6213-6368 GCA_003513015.1 Chloroflexota bacterium | reverse complement strand
GCCATCTGCGTTGAAGGTCACCGGGCCCATGACTGTTTCCATATCGGTGGCGGCCATAGCATCGCGGACGGCTACACGATCCAACGTGCCAGCCTGTTCGATGGCGTTGGCAACGATCTGGACACAAGAGAAAGCCGAACCGGTCAGCAGATCAG
>DOTA01000077.1:0-6187 GCA_003513015.1 Chloroflexota bacterium | reverse complement strand
CGCTCTTCGTAAACGACCACTTCATAGCCATATTTTGCGGCGTTTTCCTGCCAGAGGCCACCTTGCTCTTTACCCCAGTCATCACTGTAGGAGAAGATCGCCACCTTTGTGGGGCGGTCTGCTTCGGGGATAGCTGCGTTGAGAATTTCAAAGGTATCCTTGGCCTGCTGCGGTGTTTTGGGGAAGGGGGAGAACAGGTATTTGTAACCCTGCTGGTGGATCGAGTAAAGCGCAAAGGCCACACCGCAATAAGGAACCTGGTTCTTTTCAGCAATTGCTGAGGTAGCCGCGTGCATACCGCTGGCAGCGCCACCCAGGTAGGCGGTCACATCCAGATCGGAATAAACGGTCTCCAGGTTGGTGACTGCTTTCGTGGGATCGGATTCATCATCATAATAGGTGAGGCGCAGCGGGATCTGGACACCATACTCTTCGACGTAGACGCCTCCGGCAGCGTTGATCGCATCTATGGCCAATTCATAGCCTGGAAGCACCTGGTTGCCCAGGGAACCATAAGGCCCTGTCAAGGGAATTGAAGCGCCTAGTTCGATATACTCGGGAGCTTGGGGTTTGGTTTCTTCCATGGGTGCTTCGGTAGGTTCTTCCATGGGCACCTCTGTGGGTTCCTCCATGGGTACTTCTGTTGGTTCTACCACAGGCGCTGCAGTGGCTTCCTCAACAACGGGAGCTTCAGTGGCTTCCGGGGTAGCTGAAGAGCAGCCCACCATCAAGGCGCCGAATAATAAGAGGATCACAATCAAACTTAACAATTTGGTTTTCATCATTCTCTCCTTCTTTCTAGTTAGGTTGAAAAACTGAACTTAAATGAAAATGATTTTTTAAATATTGGCTCAAACAGAAACCTCCTTTCTTTGGCCCGGATACCAATTGAGATAGATTACTCCTCCGGCAGGGAAGTTTGCTCGATTTTCTTGGGCTTGAATCGATTCCTGGAAAACTTTTTGATTTTTTCCCAGGCCTCGATAAATCCACCTGGCAGGAACAAAACTACGAGGATGAAAAGCACGCCAAAGACGATCAGATGATACTCGCCTAAATTTCGAACCAGAAACTCTCTCAACCCCACGAAAAACACGGCCCCAATGACGGGACCTACNNACCATGGTCAACATGTCCAGGCTCCAGACCGGGGTAAATGGGAATTGATAGTAGTAACTAACGTGATAGTATGCAAACGCGCCGCCAGCCAGGCCGGTGAAGAAAGCGCTTATACCAAGGGCAATGAGTTTTTGGCGCAGCGCGCTGATCCCGAGTGACTCTGCAGCATCTTCTTCTTCACGTACCGCCATCATACCCAACCCCAACCTGGAGTTGGCCAGCAAGTAGGCGGCTCCCACAACGATAATCACCAAACCCAGGAACAAATAATAACGGGAAGAAAGTTGATAAGTAGTGAGTTCTTCAACAGGGAGGGCAGAAATGGATGGAAAAAGATTTCCAACCGTAACACTGAGAATCTGCGCTAAAGCCAGGGTTCCAATGGAAAAATAGACGCCCTTTAACCGAAAAGCCGGGGCGCCAATTAGCAAAGAAAACACCACTGACAGCACGCCCCCTGCCAAGATGCTTAGGAATAGAGGGGAACCTCCCGTCCACAACATGCGAGTGGCCAGGGAACCCAATCCAAAAAAAGCGGCATGGCCTAAACTGGTTTGCCCGGTAAAGCCTCCCAAGATATTCCAACTCGACGCGAGCGAAATATATAGAAAGATCAAAATTAAGAGGTTGATTGTGCTATCTTTTTCAACGACATTTGGCAGAAAGGCCAGAATGATAATGACAAGGATCAGAGATACTGGTTGTAGAATTTTCATTATCTATCTCTCTTTTTTCCCGAACAGTCCCTGGGGCTTGAAGATCAAGATCAGCAAAAACAGGACCAACCCCACCACCTGGCGGTAATTGCCGCCGCCGGGGATGAAAAACGCTGTGGCAGATTCTGTGACACCTAAGAGGATTCCGCCAACGAAGGTGCCCACGAAATTCCCCACACCTCCCAGCACCATCACAATCAGTGACTTGAGGGTCCAGTGCATACCCATCGCCGGTTCAACCGAAAAACTCACCATGACCAGGGTTCCCGCTACACCTGCCAGTGCAGTTCCAAGCAAAAAGGAAAGGAGATAAACTTTTTTTACGTCAATGCCTACCAGCGAAGCTGCTTCCCAATCCTCCACGGTGGCTCGTATCGCTTTCCCGGTATAGGTTCTGCGCAGAAAGAATTGCAGGGAAATCAGACAGATCAAAGAGATCACCAAACCGGCCACGCGCACATAGGGGAAGCGCACACCTAAGATGGTAAAAGCCTGCCCAGAATAGGAAGTGGTCACGCCGCGATCGTCTGCCGTCCAAAGAAGCAGAGCAATGTTCTGCAACACTAAGGTCAGGCCAAAGCCAATGAGCATGGTGTTTTTGATTTTATCTTCTTCCGAAAGTTTCACCATCCGAACGAAGAGTAATTGATATAGCACGACACCAATCAAAAGAAGAAAACCGATGACCAAAGGGAGCGAAAGAAAAGGATCAAGGTCAAATAAACTAAAAAGCCAAAAGCTGGCATAACCGCCGAACATCAGAAGTTCGCCATGAGCAACATTGAGAAACTTGGTAACCCCAAAAACCAGGGCAATGCCCACGGCGGCCAACCCATACAAGGCGCCTAATAGAATGCCAAATACCAGGTTTTGAACTGCAACTTCAATCATAAAATTATCCTTTTCTATCCCAGGTATGCGCTGCGGATCGACTCAAAGGAGAGGAGATCATCGCCCTTCCCTTCGCCTACCATCCGGCCATTCTCGATCACATACGCTCTTTGTGCCAGTTCTAAAGCGGCCCGAACATTTTGTTCCACCAATAAAACGGTGACGCCTTGCCGGTTGATGGTTTCGATCATATTAAACATCTGTTGCACCAGAATAGGCGCCAACCCGAAGGAGGGTTCATCTAGCAGCAGAAGCTTGGGTTTCGACATCAGTGCGCGCCCAATTGCCAGCATTTGCCGCTCACCACCGCTGAGCGTACCGGCGAGTTGATCCTTTCTTTCTGCGAGACGAGGAAAGATTTCATATACCCACTGTATGGTTTGATCTTTGACTTTTCTGGCATCAGAGACGAATGCTCCCAGTTCCAGGTTTTCAAGCACACTCATCCCAGAAAACGCGCGTCCCCCTTCTGGTACCAGACAAATTCCCAATTCAACAATTTTGTGAGCCGGCATTCTATCCAGGTCACGGCCATTGAAACTAACGCCACCGGAGGCAAAGTTCAGTAGGCCCGTGATCACTTTCAAGGTTGTGGTTTTTCCAGCTCCATTTGGCCCGACCAGAACAACTAACTCCCCTTCATCAACGTGCAGAGAAACACCCCAAAGCGCCTGGAGATCTCCATAATATGCGTTAACGTTTTCTACTTTAAGCATGCGGTTTTCCCAAATATACATCAATCACTTCAGGATCGTGAATAACTTCCTGCGGGAGGCCATCGGCGATTTTCCCCCCCATGTTCAATACAATGACGCGATCCGATAAGCCCAGGATGGCTTTGACAATATGTTCAACGATAATAATTGTCAGGTTTAATTCAACCTTCAGTTCTTTGATCAAAGTCATGGCATCTTCTGCCTCAGCGTGATTCAGCCCCGCCATCAGTTCGTCCAGCAGCAAAAGTTGCGGCTGGGCGGCCAATGCCCGGGCTAATTCCAACCGTTTGCGCTGCATGAGGGTTAAATCTTTAGCGCGCACATTGGCTTTATCCAGTAAGCCAACCCGATCGAGATACTTTTCTGATTCAACTGCGGCCGTTTTTAGGTTCCGAATCGGTTCTTGCCCATAAGCNNACGCGCGAACGCGATAGATTCGTAATATCGTTGCCTTTAAAGGTGATTTTCCCTGATGATGGTTTATGATAGCCGGTAAGCAAGTTTATGGTTGTGGTTTTTCCGGATCCATTCGGCCCGATCAAGCCCACCGTCTCCCCCTGTTGGACTTCACAATCCAGGTTACGGACAGCAGCTAACCCCCCAAAATTCTTGCAAAGTCCTTCGATCTTCAATAAGCTCATACTGCTCCTCCAACCACGAAATTTGCCAGGGATTAAACGTCCAATCACCCTTTTTTATCTGATTATCCGCCCGACATGGGCGGGAAGAAACACAACCGGCATTTCAGAGGGACTGCATCTTGCATCCAACTTTGGACTCCATCAATGGTGATCATCCCCACCTCTTCGGGGTTCACCCCCAGGTGGGCAGCCACCTCCTCAACGGAGGTGGCTGATTCCAGATCTAAGGTTTGGCGGCGTTGTACACCGGGTGCAAGTTGGCCAAAAATTTCCACATCAATCGCCATTGTTTAGAGCGTATCAAAGATGGAATCGAGTTCAGAGTCAGGCACATCAAAGACAGCGTTATGGGGTGCCAAGGGTTCGCGCCGCATATATTCGGGGATGCGGTAATCGGCAGCGGTGATACCCGCGCGCCGGTTGAACTCGAGTTCGGTTTTCAATGCCTCCCGGGTAGACTGATCCAGGTCTTCCGGGGTCCAGCCCCAACCATGGATCCCGTTGAGCATGTCAACCATTAACTGTGGATCAGAGATCACGGGCGGGCGGGCGAACAGGCACAGGCCGGTGTTATCCAACATTACCGAAATCAACTGCAACTTGAGGGATAGTTCTTTTTGCCCTTCAATACCTAAGGGATTGACCTGATTACGAGCCCCGAAGGCATTCCCGGCCGTGTGATCTGCGCCTTGCGGCGAGGTTGCATAGGTGACACCATTCCCCTTCAAACTGCGAGGGTCATATCCGGGCATGGCTTGCCCCAAAGCGGCGGGCACGCGTTGAATGCCGAGCACTCGCCCGGTGACCACGGCGCCACTGCCAATTACTTTACCGAGAGCAGTGCCCTCGCCCACCTGTTTCAACAAAGCGGCAATACTATCAAAATCACCATATTGTGCGAAACCCGCTTCAATGGCTAGACCTAAAGCCGCCCCCGTTTCAATGGTGTCTAAACCAAAATCGTTGCACATGTAATTCAGGCGGGCCACATCATCCAAATCATCCAGGCCCAGATTTGAGCCAACCAACGCGATGGTTTCATATTGCACGGTGGCGACAATCGGTTCGCCCGTTTCATCCACATAATTGTTGCGGCAGGCAATCACACAGCCTGGCATGCAGCGTTTACCGATTTCTCCGCCGCGCGCCAAAATTTTCTCGCGTAATTGTTCGCCGCGCAATGTCGTTGAACCTTCGAAGCTGCCCGCGCTGAAATTTCGGGTAGGCAGCGAGCCCATTTCGTTGACGGCCCCGGTGATGGCGGAGGTCCCATAGGTATGGGTGCCCCCTTTGGGGCCTAATTTGGGATCCTCGAGAATTTCCTGGGCAAAGTGCTTTGAAGCTCTCCGGAAAAATTCACCATCGGCATAGGAGAAAGAGCCGGCCGGAGCTTTGTCGATCACAATGGCCTTCAAGCCCTTGCTTCCCATCACCGCTCCGAGACCGCCACGCGCTGCAAAATTCGCACGCTGAGACCCTTCACCAGTATTGGCAATTCCGGCGCCAGTCAATAGCTGTTCACCTGCCTGACCGATCATGATAATGGTGCAATCCGAGCCGAACTTTTCTTGTAACTGCTGTGAGGTTGCATAAATGCCTAAGCCACGCAGTTCATTTGCTTCGAAAAGTTCCGCGGAATCTTGCTTGACTCGCAAGAGATAGAAGTTATCACTTTCAGGCTGGTTTTCGACCACGATGGCCTTAATCCCTAGTCTTGGTAGCGTATCGCCAGCGGTGCCCCCCGCATTGGCTTCTTTGACGCCTTTCGTGAGCGGACTTTTCGCCCCAACGGATAATCGCCCTGCGGTGGTAACACCCGCACCGCCTAATAATCCTGGAGCAAAAATAAGCTTGTTATGAGGCCCGAGAGGTTCACAAGTTGGGGGAATTTCCTCAAGCAGTAGCTTGGCGATCAGCCCCCGCCCCCCCAGGTGTTTATACACTGGGGGGACAGGTTCTGACGCAACTGAGAGGAGGCTCATGTTAACGCGCAGTAGTTTCATGTTCTTTTCCAACAGTTTTAGTTTTTACCTAAGTTTACAGAAATCCATAAACGATCAAATGGTTAATAGCGAATGAACGCGGCTTCTGATCAGAAGCCGCG
>DOTA01000296.1 GCA_003513015.1 Chloroflexota bacterium | reverse complement strand
GAGGGTGCAGCGGTGAGCGCCAAACCCAGAGTTGTGTCAATTTGAGCGAGGGCTTCCGATTCGGGGAGTTCCAGCCAGTTTGCCAACGCGCCGATCTCATAGGGGAGAGTGGCCGGGCCGCGGGCGTGACCGTAGATCATTAATTTGGTCCAGTCGGCGAGGGGAGCCAGGAAGTTTAGATCTTGCCCGACCATACGAGTCAACGAGGGGGAGAAGCAATCCAGGCCCACGGCCAACCCGGCGGCGCGGATGATTTCCACGGCCTCTGTGATGAATTGGGTGATGGTACGCTCTCGGAAATCGAGGAAAGCAGAGAGGGGTGCAACTTCTTCGCCGCCGAGGGCGCGGAGAACGCTGAGTTTAGAGGAGGTTTGCAGGGTTTTGCGGATTTCTGCCAAATCAAGGCCAAAATCTGCGGCGGCGCGCTGGCAGTGCTCACAAAAGCAGGCCAGGGAATCAACGGGATGCTCCGCAGGGGAGGGAAAGCGCATGCGGTCGAGGAAGATACCATCGTAGAGGCCAGACTGGGCTAAATCGGTAAGATGGGACAAAATGGCGGCACGCGCTGCGAGGTGGTTGGGGCAAACGAAGGTAAACTCCGGGAGGCCGCGAAACCCTGGGAGCGGACCCCCTCGCAAATTCCGGGTGCGCCAGGCCATTTCGGGGAAGATAGTGCCATCTCCGGTGAGAATGGGCTGCCAGCGATACAACTTCACATCCGCTAACGCGGTTTCATCCCGGCAAACTTCCAATAAAGCAGGGGGTAAATCCCAGCCCAACAGCAATGCGCTAATAGGCAAAATTTCGAGCGCGGCGTGCAATTTTTCACGCGCCTGCTGAGGCGAGATTTTGGCGAGGTGCGGGCCGGGTTCGAGGTATTGGAGCGTAATCATTTTGGGTTCGAGTTCACAATTACCGGATCAACTGGCAAATTGATTCTACCCCATTTTGCCATCTGGTCTCTGGTTTCTTGAAATCGGCAGCGCTTATTTTACAATGAAAGGAAACTTAGAGATTTGTTAGCCCTTCCCACGGAAACTATCAGGAGCGTTATAATCCGCCCCAATGGCACAAAATGGCACAATCGGACCGCCAAACTATTGGGACGCTCCGAAAAGAGAGTATCTATGAAAAACAACTTTAGAAGGATATTTTTACTATTCTTGTCGGCTGTTTTGTTGGCACTTACGCTATTTCCATCACCTTTGCAGGCCAGCAGCGCGCAAGCATCCGCCGAATCTAATTCGCCAGCTTCGTTCAAGATTGAAACCGCCCGCGATGATTACCTTGATCTGAGCGTGACCGCCCCCGCCTACCAGATCGGCAAACAAAGCATCGAGGGCCGCGATTTCGATACACTTTTCGTGCCAGGCGCTACATCCGACACCACTCCCGGCGCGGCGGAACTTCCTATCGTCAGTACGCTGGTGGGTGTCCCGCCCCAGGCACAAATTTCGCTGGAAATTTTAGATGAAAGCGCGCAAAACCTCGCAGGGCAATATCAGATCGCCCCGGCACCTTATCCGGCTCCATTGATGGATGAGAGCGATACGACCGCTCGCTGGGATTACGATTTCGCTCAGGCAATGCCAGCGCTGAATCAGGCCAGCAGCACCGCGTTTTCGGCAGTCCGCATTGCGGATGAAGCCTGGATGCGCGATCAACGCCTGATCCGCCTGGAGTATTCACCCTTTGAGTACGAACCAGCCAGCGGAACTTTGAAGTGGTACCCATATCTCAAGGTTCGGCTGCACTTTGAATATCCTGCCGGTCAAGGGGAGGTGGCATCCAGCCAAACTCCGGCAGCCGATCCCACTCTTGAATCATATTTTGCCGATACTTTGCTAAATTACGAACAGGCTGCCCAATGGCGCTCCCTGCCTGATACAAATCCGTTGGTAACACCCCCAGAGGTTGGGTCGCGTTACCGGATTGGCATCACGGAAGATGGAATTTACAAGCTAACTTACGAAGAACTTTATGCAGCCAATCCCGCCATCGCAGGCGTCAGTTCGAGGCTATTGCACATGACCAGCCAGGGTGCAGACATTGCCATCCAGGTTATCGATGCCAATGGCACCTTTGGCCCGGGCGATACCATCATCTTCTACGGGCAGCGTTTTTACGGCGAGCGCCTGGCCGATCTTTACCAAAGCGAGAACACTTATTGGGCCAATTTATATCAACAACAAACCGATGGCAGCTTTCAGCTTTGGAAACCCCAATTCAATGCCATCATGTTGGAAAAATATACGCTCGAAAATGTGTATTGGCTATACGTAGGTACCAATAACGGGCTGCGCATGTCAACCGTCAATGGCGATATCAGCGGAAACAGCAATGATCCAGTTCCCTATTATCGCGAGACCGCTCACGCTGAGCAATCGTATGAGTGGAAGACAACATTGTTTACCAGTGAAGATACCTGGTTTTGGAAGAAAATGAACCAGGCGAATACAACCTATAACTTCACCACAGACTTGACGGCGATCGCGGTCACTGCGCCGGAGATGGTTGTGCGGGGGGAATTCGTATCAGACTCGTATAATCTCAACGTTGGTGCTGACCATCACACCCAGGTAAGCCTCAACTCGCATTTGATTGATGATACTTATTGGTCTGGCAAAAGTCGGTATCATTTTGAAATTACTACGGACACGATTGCACTGAATGAAGGTACAAACACCTTAAGTGTCGTCGCCAAAAATGACGCTCAGGTGATTTATCCGGTAATCTTCTTTGATTGGTTTGAAATCGAATATAACCGCTTTTTTCAATCTACGGATAATGCCTTAGAATTTTCAAATGTCACGACCGGGCTGCAAAAATATCAGGTGAGCAATTTTAGTGACACAAATAATGTGGCAGTCTTGGATATCAGCAACCCGCTGACACCCGTGCGCGTACTCAATCCGGAGGTCAGTGCCGGGCAGGTGACGATCTCACTAACCAATGCAGCACCGCTCTCCGTGGTGATGGACGGAAACCCCCAAGCTGTTCCTGGAGCGCAGGTTTCGTACTACACACCCCCTACCTGGTCGGCGATGGCAAATGGCGTTGATTATGTTTACATCACTCACGCAGATTTCGTGGCCGCCACGCAACAACTGGCGAATTACCGCGCCACGCAAAGCGGATTAAGTACCCGAGTGATTAATATTCAAGATCTATACAACGAATTCAATTTTGGCATTTTCAACCCGATTGCCATTAAAAACTTCCTAGCCTACACTTTTGATCAATGGCAAACGCCGCCAACTTACACACTACTAGTGGGGGATGGCCATTGGAATTTCTTTGGTTACCGGCCCACCTATTATATCCCGACGGGGCAATATATCCCACCCAACCTAGCTTGGGTTGATCCCTGGCAAGGTGAAGTAGATAGCGCCAATCTGCTGGCAAATGTGGTCGGCAATGATCCTCTGGCAGATGTGTTCATCGCCCGCCTGCCCGTGAATAGCAGCGCCGAAATCGATGCCTACCGGGCAAAATTAACCGCGTATGAAGCGCCGCACACCCCCGAAGCCTGGGAGCAGAATCACGTGTTCGTAGCCGATCAGGCAGATGATGCCGGCAATTTCCCGGCAACTGCGGATGATGTCATCAATCAGTTTATCGGTCCGGCCCCCTTTGCCAGCGAAATCCGCATCTATGAAGATGATTATGGCTGTAGTGCCGGAATCGCGTGCCCTGCTGTTAATACCGCAATTGTAAATACACTGAATGACCCCGGCGCTTTGATTATAAATTACATCGGCCATGCTAGCGTCAATCGTTGGTCGCACGAGCAGGTCTTCTTGCTGACAGATTTACCCAGATTACAAAACGCGGGTAAATTGCCGGTCGTGCTCTCGATGGATTGTCTGGACGGCTTTTGGAGCGGGCCGGGCGGCTACCCCGGTACATCTCTCATTGAAGAAATCGTGCGCCAGAGCAATACAGGGGCAATTGCGGCCTTCTCGCCCACGGGGTTGGGAGTATCATCCGGGCACGATATCCTCCACAAAGGCTTCTATGATTCCCTGATGAACGAGGGAAATTGGGGACTGGGTGCCGCCTCCATGAACGCCAAACTC
Organism: Chloroflexota bacterium; assembly: GCA_003513015.1. Lineage (GTDB taxonomy): Bacteria > Chloroflexota > Anaerolineae > Anaerolineales > UBA11858 > UBA11858. Next base: position 4,863 of record DOTA01000296.1, on the reverse strand, counting down.
TGGTTGTACAATGTTGGAGTTCACGCCGATCTATTGCATACGTACACCGTTTTTGGCGATCCAGCCCTGGAAATCCGCAATCCGTTCCACTTTATTGCCTCTCCCTCCGAGAGTAATAAAACTACCTATTACCCCGGAAGCACCGTTACGCACAACTTGACGATTCAAAATACTGGCACCACTACGGATACTTACGAAATCTCGGTCAGCAGCGCCTGGGAAACTACCCTGCCCTTCACCACCACACAATCCGTGGCTGCGGGTGCAAATCTGGTGATGCCCGTGGGGATTGTGACTCCCAATCAATACAATGTTTCAGATACCGCCCAGGTAACCATCACATCCCAAGGGAATCGCGCCAACACCTTCGAAGCGCAACTTACAACCAGCATCCCGGTGGTTTATATTTTTAATCTGTCGCCCACCAATTCATCCGTCAATTTTTTTCCCAATGCAAGCGCAAAGCACACCTTTACTATTACAAACCAGGGATTACTTGGCAACCAGTACAATCTGAGCTTAAGCGGCGCTACCTGGCCCACAAGCCTTAGCACCAGCAGCACACTTTGGCTTGATCCCGGCGAAAGCACCACGGTGGATGTGCTGGTCGATACGCCCAACGCTCAAGCTGTGAATGATAGTGCCACGCTCACCGTTACCCCGGTCGATGGCCCGCAGGACAGCCAGCAAGCTACCCTGACCACACGGGTACCAAACAATTATGATTTCACGCTAACCCCATCAGAGGCCGCCCAAACGGTTGCGCCGGGAAGTGAGGTGACCTACACGCTAACCATTCAAAATGCCGGGCTTTCGACAGATCAGTATCACATCCAGGTGTCGGGAAACAATTGGAACACAACCCTATCCACTAACACCACTGGATCGCTGGCGCTCAACGAAAGCCTAGATGTGATCGTCACCGTTGAGACCCCGTCTCAAGGCAATCTGACAGATAGCGCCACAATCACCGTCACCTCAGATACCATCACCAGTGAAGCGCGGCAAGCCAGCATCATAACTTCCACAAGTGCCTTTATGATCTACCTGCCGCTAACAATCCGATGACCCCATCATTAAGCAACGCTTCCAGCATCCATAAAGTCATTGCAGAGATGCTGGAAGCGGATCTTCCCCCCGGAGAAGCCATCCAATTCAAAGTGGTCAGCAACAGCATGGGGCCGCTGATTTTACGAGGGGACGGTGTGATGGTTGAAAAGGTTGCCTGGCCGGAAATCAAGCGCGGCGAGATCATTCTCATTCAACGTCAAGATGATTACCTGACCCATCGGTTGATCCTGAAATCCCCAAAGAAGTGCCTCACCAAAGGGGATAACAACTTGTTGCCCGACCCGCCTGCCACAACGGATGTTATAATCGGGCGGGTTTTCAGCCTCCGGCGCGGCGATCAAACCATCGACTTGCAAACCCGCGAATGGCAATTCATCAATCTCCTGCTAGCGAATCTCGGCTACCTGGAATGGAAAGCTTTCTCGATCCAACGCTACCTGCGATTGCCATTCCGCCTAGGGATTAAAATTATCCAAACGTTTTTCATGCCAAAAAGGAAATCTTATGTTGACTCTTGATAGCATCCCCACCAAAAATCCCAATATCCTGGGACGCGTGGTTGATAACGAAGCCGTGTTGGTCACGCCCGAAGCAAGCAAAGTGACGGTCCTCAACGAAGTAGGCGCAACAATTTGGGATTTAATCGATGGGCAGCGCGATGTGCGGCAAATCTGCGCTGAAATCTGTGCGCAATATCAGGCCGAACCCCAGGTTGTAGAAACAGAGGCTTTGGGGTTTCTTGGCAATCTTCTCAAACGGAATATCATTACAACCGCATAATGTCTCGAAAGCGTCTTTTTACCATTTTGATCTTTGTGACCCTATGCGCGACCATTCTCTACAATGGCGGGCGTGCCGCGGTGACGCTGCTTTATTTTATCGCCAGTGTGCAAAATAACGCCATCCTTCTCGAATGGGAAACTGCTACCGAAATTGACAATGCCGGTTTTATCGTGACCCGCAACACTGCACCCAATCCGCCTTATCAGGATATTTCCGGCTTCATCCCAGCCGAAGGCAGCGGGGTGATCGGCGCTCGATACGAGTTTTTAGATGAAAATGTTTCCACGGGGGTCACCTATTATTATGTTTTGCAAAGCTTCGATACTGCTCAAAATGTCGAATACACTGATCCTATTTCGGCAACCATTGGAATGCCCACGAATACGCCTACATCTACACCCACAAACACACCCACCGGCAGCCTTACTCCGGTAACAGCTACCCTAACCCGCACGCCTACCCGTACCCCTACCCGCACCCCCACCCGAACTTCGACCGCGACGGCAACTCGCACACAAGGAGCGGCCAATACCGCTACTTTTGCACCACCCACAGAAACGCCCACACCTTTTACTGAAACACCTACGATGACACCTTCGCCTACCATCACGCCTTCACCCACGCTCTTCAGCCCACCAGAGATTGTACTGACGCTCCCCACAACTGACACCCCTACCCCGATCTCGGTGATCGTCATCACGGCAACTTTTGAGCCAACCCCTTTGCCCACACCTGAAGCGCAAAGTTCTCTTGGGCGCATGATCACATCAGGTTCTCTGTTGACCATTGGGGCCATCTGCCTGGTGGTTCTGATTTGGGCTGCCCTGGCCGTAGGAATTTTCATCTACCTCCAAAAGCGGAACGCTGCATAAGGCCTCCTCGCTTATTAATCTATGCACAAATTTATACACATCACTATTCTTTCGCTGTTGCTCATCCTGGTTTTGGCCAGTTGCAAAAGCCGAGAGAATCTCACGCCCACTAGCCCCGACCCCGAAATATTGGCTGCTGCCCAAGCTGTCAAACTCGAAATTACCCAAGAAGGGCTGTACCGGGTCTCCCTCGCCAGCCTGGGCTGGGATGAAAACACCACCCAAAATCTCTCGCTGACCCATAAAGGCCAACCCGTACCTTACGAACTGCAAAGCGATGGCTCCAATACGGGCCTAGTTTTCTTCGGACAAGCCTCTGACAGCCTGTACACACCCAAAAATTTTTACGTTCTCAGGCAAAACAGCGAAAAACCCAAAATCATCACAGCTCAAGCCATCGCTGCTCCCGAACAGGCCGCAAACAGCTACATCATCCGCACCCTGCACCTGGAAGAAAATCACCTGTACGTGCCAAAAGTAACCCAAGGCAGCACTTGGCATTGGCAAAAAATAATCGCCCCGCAGGCTCAAGCGCTTGAATTTAAACTTGAGAATCTCAGCGGCGATCCCGGCCTGCTGCGAGTTGCGCTTTGGGGCGCGACCACCGCGCCCACCAGCCCCAGCCATCATGTGCGCTTGAGACTCAACGATCAGGTTTTGGGGGAAGCCGCCTGGGATGGGCAAACCTGGCAAATACTGGAGCTTGAAATTCCCGCGGGGTTGCTAAAAGATGGCAGTAATACGGTCGAAATCCAGGTCACCGGCGAAATCGAAGCCCCGCTTGACATCATCGATTTGGATTGGCTGGAGATTGATTATCCCCAAAAAGCGGATCACCTGGAATCTCAGGAGATTTTCCGTACTCCCCAAGGGAGTGTGCAACTCTCCGGGTTTGAGGGGCCTCTGACCCTCTATGAAATCAGCAATCCCTCAGAAATTTCACGCCTGAGTTTCCCCTCCCCAGCAGCGGAATCCCTCACCTTCGAAGGAAATCCCAATCAGCGCTATCTTTCCGTCACCGCGGATGGATATCTGCAACCCGATCAAATTCTACCCCTCGTTACAGAGCCAGATTTACGCCTGGAAACCGGCGCAGCCTATCTTGCCATCGGGCATCCTGATTTGCTCGCCCCCTTGGATGCACTGCTGCAAGCCAGGCGCGATCAGGGGTTGAGCACCCTGAGCCTGCCGATTGAAGCAATTTACGATCAGTTCAACGGCGGCTTGCCCGAACCCGAAGCCATTCGGAACTTTCTGGCTTTTGCGGTTGAAAATTGGGGAACGCCGCCAGCCTATGTGCTGCTGGTTGGCGATACCAGCTACGATTATTACGGCTACCAAACCCCCCCACAGGCGAACTTCGTGCCCACATTTTTGGTGCAGACCACCTTTGGCGGAGAAACCGGCAGCGATGTACGCATGGTGCAGTTCGGTGATGATCTCTCGCCTGCGCTGGCAATTGGCCGAGTGCCTGCCCGCACCCCGCAGCAAGTGGAAGTTTTTGTGCGAAAAACCTTGGATTTCGAGCGGGTTAGCCGCGGAGCCGCCTGGAACCGCATAGTTTTGGCGGTGGCCGATCGTCAGGAACAGACATTTGCGCAAGATGCCAATCGCTTTGCCGATCAATTCTCTGGGGCTTTTCAAACCCAGGTAATTGCCCCCGAGGCGGGTGCGGAAGGCACCAATTTGCAAATCAGTGCTGAGATTGAAAAGGGCACGCTGGTGACGGCCTATTTTGGGCACGGTAGCGTTAATATGTGGGGCAAAGACAGCCTTTTCACCACAGCGGATAGCACGGCCTTAAAAAATGCGGAGCGCCTGCCCCTGGTGCTTAACTTTACCTGCCTGACCGGTTTGTTCACCCATCCCACCGAGGAATCGCTGGCCGAGAGTTTTCTCTTCAACCCCCAGGGTGGCGCAGTGGCTGTGCTGGCCCCCACCAGCCCCACGCTGGCTACCGATCAGAGCTTCCTTTGGATGACTCTGGTAACGGGACTTTCGCAAGAACCAATTCCGCTTCTGGGAGATCTGTTGCTACAGGCCTGGCAGCAAGTTCCCACAATCTCCACCAGCGCGACCGATGTGATGCAAACTTTTCTGCTTTTTGGCGATCCGGCGCTGGTGTTGCCTTAGGGGG
>DOTA01000359.1 GCA_003513015.1 Chloroflexota bacterium | reverse complement strand
TACCGCAAAGATTATCAGGAATGGTTTATTTTGCGGTGTTTGGATGCCATGAATGGAGAGGATTCCGCGACTTTGGAGGCCGCGCAAACCCTGAATGAACGCGCCGCCCACCGCAATGTGGGGTTGGTTATCGAGACCCGCCCAGATCATGTCAAATCCAAAGAGGTCGCCTGGCTGCGCAAGCTTGGCGTCACCAAAGTGCAGATGGGCGCCCAAAGCCTGGATGATCACATTTTGGAGATCAACCAGCGCGGCCACACCGTGGCCGAAACGCATCGGGCGGTGGCGTTGCTGCGGGCCGCCGGGTTCAAAATTGTGCTGCATTGGATGCCTAACCTGTTGGGGGCCACGCCGCAATCGGATCAAGAAGATTTTGCCCGCCTGTGGCAGGGGCTGGCACCCGATGAAATCAAAATTTATCCCACGCAACTTTTAGCCAACGCTCCCCTGTATGCCTACTGGCAGCGCGGCGAATACACTCCTTACAGCACTGAAGATCTGGTCGATCTGATTGCCAACAGTAAAACCAGCATCCCGCGTTATTGCCGCGTCAACCGTGTGATACGCGATATTCCCTCGGATAACGTGGTGGAAGGCAATAAGCGCACCAGTTTGCGGCAAGATGTTTTTCAAGAATTGAAGCGCCGCGGCCAAAAATGCGAATGTGTGCGCTGCCGTGAGGTGCGCGGCAAGCCCGTTGACCCGGATCAACTGAGGCTGGATGATCTGGTTTATGCCACGGATTTTGCCGAGGAGCATTTCATCTCATGGGTGACTCCCGATGACCGCCTGGCCGGATTTTTGCGGCTCTCGTTGCCCGGGGCGGATTCCCCCTCAACGGGGATGGCAGACCTGGAGGGCGCGGCGATCATCCGCGAGGTGCATATTTATGGGCAATCTCTGCGGGTGGGGCAAGAACAGGATGGGGCCGCGCAACATGCGGGCCTGGGCACGAAACTCCTGGAAAGGGCCGGTGAAATCTCTCGGGATGGCGGATTCTCCCGCATGGCGGTCATTTCTGCAATCGGCACGCGCTTGTATTATTTAAATCGGGGTTTTGAGCGCGGGGATTTGTATCTCGTCAAAGAGATTTGATAGTTATAGGGTTGAAATATAGTTGTAATCTTATTTGGATAAAAAATATCGTATACTTTACAGAACGAGCGTGGCTAACGGAGCAAAATAGGGTTTTAAGCCAATTCGTTTGGATAATTTTTTATGCGTAGAATGAAGCGGTTGTCTGATGGCAATGCGGTGAAACATCCCACGATAGCTGTTTTCCTTGGGGATATAGATTCCTACACAGATCTTATTTGGGCGGGGATTGTGGAGAAAGCCAGGGAGCNNAGTATACAAGTAATATCATTTATCAATTAGCGAACGAGAATTCCCTGGCTGGCTTGATTATTTTGAGTGCAGGGATTCGCTCGATAACTTCATCTCAAGAGTTACTCGATTTTTGCGAGCAGTTCAGGCCATTGCCAATGGTGAGTGTGGGGGAGAAGATTGAGGGGATTCCTAGCGTGTTGATTGACAATCAAAAAGGTTTGCAAGATTTAATTGAACATTTGATTATCGTTCACGCGCGGCGAAAAATTGCTTTTGTAAAAGGCCCGGCGCAAAATACGGAAGCGCAGGAACGCTATCAGGCGTATGTTCAGACTCTGGCAAAATATAACTTGCCTTTGGATGCGAGTTTGATTGTACAAGGGGGTTTCAATTTCGACCTGGGACGAAGAGCTACGAACGAACTGCTTGGCAGAGGAGTGGATTTTGATGCAATTGTTGCGATTGACGATGAATCAGCCTGGGGGGTCGTGAGCGCGCTTCACGAGCGCGGACTGAATGTGCCAGGCGATGTTTCGGTTACCGGGTTCGATGATATTGTCAACAGCCAATTTACGATGCCGCCATTGGCAACGGTGCGTCAACCTCGGTATTTGCTTGGAATCACAGCTTTCGAGATGCTATTGGCACTCTTGAATGCTGAAGAGCCTCAGGATGTGACTCTGAACACCGGCATGGTGGTGCGACAATCTTGCGGATGTTTTTCGCCCGCTGTGCAGCGCGTGGAGATGTTGCAATCTGAAACAGGGAGGGTTGGTGTTCCTGTTTCAGCGGGTGAATTTTTCGAGCATGTGAAACAGGAATTATTGAAACGGATCGATGATGATCCCTCGCTGGCTGAGCCGTGGTTGAAAGAAATCGCACTTCAGCTATTCGATGCTTTTTATACGAATGCAATGACAGGCGAATCGGGGATGTTTCTGCGGAAATTTAATCTCATTTTGCATGGGGTAATTGACGAGACTCAGAAATTGTATCTGTTGCACGATGTTCTATCTGTTTTGCGGGCGGGACTTTTGCCGTATAGTAGCGCCCTGGGCATCGATTCACAGCAAATGGAAAATCTTTGGCAGCAAGCCCGGATATCTCTCAGCGAGGTGATTCAACAGGACCAAATGCAGCGCAGGGTAAAGACTGAACTGCAAACCAGACTACTTTTTGAGATCAATGAGGAGGTGATCACCACCTTTGATTTTCCGAAATTGATGCTGGCCTTACAAGATGCTCTCCGTCAATTAGAGATTAATTATTGTTTCTTGTGCTTGAACGATAACCTGGATAAAACCGAAGGGGCAGGAGTGTTGCCCGAATGGTCTCGTTTGATTCTGGCGATCATCGAAGGTGAGCAACTTGAGTTGGAAAGCGGTGAAATCCGTTTTCTAACGAGACAAATTCTGCCGGATGGAATCTTGTCGGATAATCGCCGGTATGATTTGCTGTTGTTATCTTTACGATTTCAGGATCATTATTTTGGCTATGCTATTTTTGAAATGGGTAGTTTTGATGGTTTTATTTATGATGCCCTCCAAATTCAAATCAGCAGTGCTATCCGGGGTGCGTATTTAATTCAGCAACTTAGCCAGGCCCAAACGAATTTAGAAATCCGAGTACAAGAGCGTACTGCCGAACTGCAAAAAGAAATCGTTGAAAGAAAACGGGCTGAAGAAAACCTGCGAGAAAATGAACAACAATACCGGGCCCTTTTTGAACAGACGACCGACGCGATCTTTATCATCAGTTTGGAGGGGATGCATCTGGCGGTTAACGCTCGGGCAGCAGATTTGTTGGGCTACACAGCCAAAGAAATGATTGGTATGCCCGTTAAAAACATCATCAGCGCCAGTGAATACGATGATGGCATACAAAAACGTGATAAGCTCCTGACGGGAGAGGTACTGCCGGTTTATGAGCGCCATTTTCGGCGCAAAGACGGCAGCCTCGTACCGGTTGATATCAGCTTATCTTTGGTGAAAGACCCGACTGGAAAACCGTTGCACATCCAGAGCGTTGTGCGCGATATTTCGCAGCGGAAACGTACAGAGCGGGTTTTGCAAGCGCTCAATACGGCCTCCCTGGCCATGCGCCAGGCTCAAACCCCCAAACATATCTTCGAGACCGTTGGACACGAGCTAAAAACGCTGGGGTTCGGCTGTACGATCTTTCGCACCAATCAAGATCTCAGCGAAATGGTTCTGCAATATTATAGTTATGAGAACAAAGCGATTTCAACAGTTTCTAAACTGCTAAATGTTGAATCAAAAGGTTTTATTATCAGGGTGAAAGATGTAGAAATCTTTCAAAAGACAGTTTGGAATCAAGAAACAGTGCTGGTGGAGAACGCCAGTGAGCCAATTTTTCAATTACTGCCCAAAAGACTAAAAAAAACCGCCCAACAGCTTAACCGTATATTGGGAGTTCCGCGTTCGATCAATGCGCCGCTTGTTGTGGATAATCAACTGGTGGGTGTGCTCTCTGTGCAATCTGACGATTTAACCAAAGATGATATTCCCACAGTTACGGCATTTGCACATCAGATGGCAGCAACCTGGCAAAAAGCACGCCTGATGCAAGAACTCGAATCAAGTCTGGTTGAACAACTACGTGTGGAAGAATCGTTGCGTGAAAGTGAAGAAAAATATCGAACATTGTTCGAGCTTTCTCCTGAGGCGATCATTCTACTTGGCTTAAACGGGGTTGTTTTGGATGTAAACCGGGCCGCGGCTGCGATCGTGGCAGGCAGTAAAGAAGAAATCATTGGAAAATCATTCTTAAATATGGGATTTTTTGAAGATAGTGAGGCGGGAAAATATCTTGATCTATTTGCTAGTTTCATGAGCGGCGATCTTCTTGGACCCATTGAAATCAATATTCTGGCAGGGAATCAGGAAAAACGATGGGTGGAGGTTCATCCGGCCTTTCTCAAAAAGGGGGGTGAAATCCTTGCTCTGCAACTAATTGTTCAAGATATAACCGATCGGAGAAATGCTGAACAATCGATTCAGCAGCGCGTGGCTGAACTGGAGGCCATTTACCAACTCAGTATCGAGCTATCGAATGCTTCGTTGCGTGTGCGTGAAATTGCAGAGATCGCCGTGCGCCAATTTGGCCGTGTGATGCAGTTGGATGAATGTTCTTTTTCTGTCTATCGCTCGGAAGATCAAACGCTAACGGTAATTGTGGATCACTGGTTCGAAAATGGGATATTGACTCACACCAGCCAGGGTGAGATTATGCAGGTTGACGAATATCCTCTTACCCGGCAGGTTTTACAAACCCTGACCCCGGCGATTATTCAAGCGAGTGACCCCGCCGCAGACCCGGCGGAGCTTGCTTATATGCAAAAAGTTGGAACTGCTACGCTGGTGATTCTCCCATTGGCAGTAAAAAGTGAAGCCATCGGTGTGATGGAACTGGAAACCAAAGATGAGCGCTATTTTACAAACGCTCAGTTGAATCTTTCCATCACCCTGGCAAACCTGATCGCAGTCGCGCTGGATAATGCTCGTTTGTTTGAAGCGGCGCAGCAAGAATTGCTCGATCGCATCCAGGCTGAGATGGCCTTGCAAGAATCGGAGGAGCAATTTCGCAGTATTTTTGAGAATGCCGTTATGGGCATCTATCGATCAATGCCCAATGGCAGCATCGTGATGGCGAATTCGGCCCTGGTGCACATGCTGGGATTTTCATCTTTCGACGAACTAGTTGAAAGGGATTTGAATTTTGGCGGATTCTCAAATGAGTATCCGCGCAGCGAATTTAAAACCCTAATCGAAAGAGATGGTCAGGTTATCGGGTTAGAATCAGCCTGGAAACGGGAGGATCATTCCATCCTTTATGTGCAGGAAAACGCCCGGGCAAGCTATGACAATCTGGGGAACGTGATCTACTATGAAGGTACGGTGGAAGATATCAGCACTCGCAAAAAAGCTGAGCAAGATCGTCAAGACCTGATCGATTTTCAACGGATCGTGACAAATTTATCGGCCCGTTTTATCAACATGTCAGTATCAGAAATTGATGATGAAATCTTTCACGCCCTGGAAATTGTCTCTGAATACACCCAGGCAGATGCTTGTAGTGTGTGGTTATTTTCCAGTGATCACTCAACCGCCAGTAAAGGATACGGTTGGCCCAACAATTCGCGGGATCAAAGTAATCAAGGCGTTCCAGTTTCACAATACCCGTGGATGTTCACCCGGTTGCTCGATCAGCAAAGCGTGGTGATTGCAAACCTTGATGAAATTCCACCAGACGCGGAAGATATGCTCACTTTAATGAGAGTTTTTGGGATGGCCGCTATTTTCGCGATCCCACTCGTGAGTGAAGGGAATGTGCTTGGATCGTTGAGCATTTACATGCGGGAAAGCGAAAGCAACTGGGTAGCTGAGATTGATTTTTTGATGAAAATCATCGGGGATATTATCGTCAATGCGCTGGAACGAAAGCGCGCTGAGGAAAGCATCCGCCAACTAAACGAAGAGTTAGAGCTGCGCGTGATCCAGCGCACACAACAACTCGAAGCGGCCAACACCGAACTTGAAGCCTTTGCTTATTCCGTTTCTCACGATCTGCGCGCGCCTTTGCGGGCCATCGATGGTTTCAGCCTGGCGCTGATGGAAGATTACAACGCCCAGTTGGATAATACGGCGGTAGATTACTTGCGCAGAGTTCGGTCGGCCAGCCAGCGCATGGGGCAACTCATTGATGACTTGTTGAAACTTTCACGGGTTACGCGCAGCGAAATGGTGCACAGCCAGGTTGATCTCAGCAAACTGGTTCTCGAAACCTTTGCTGAACTGCAGGAATTGGAACCGCGACGGGGTGTGGAACTAGAAGTTCAACCAGGTTTGAGTGCCCAGGGGGATGAACATCTCTTACGGATCATGCTGATGAATTTGCTCAACAACGCCTGGAAATTCACCAGCAAAACTTCTAACGCCAAGATCGAATTTGGCTGCCTGGCAAAAGAACAACCCCTGGTTTTCTTTGTGCGTGATAATGGAGCTGGTTTTGATATGGCCTATGCTGACAAGCTCTTTGGTACTTTTCAACGGCTGCACTCAAATCAAGATTTCGAAGGCACAGGGGTTGGCCTTGCGACTGTAAAGCGCATCGTATTGCGCCATGGTGGGAGTGTGTGGGCAGAAGGGCAAGAGGATCACGGTGCCACCTTCTATTTCACATTAGGAGAAATACCGGAGCCCAAAGGATGAAGAATATGATCGCTAACAAAAAAGTGATTTTGCTGGTAGAAGATAACCCCGATGACGAATTGCTCACACTCCGTGCGATGAGTAAACACAATATCGCCAACGATATTGTCGTCGCCCATGATGGCGCCGAAGCCCTCGAATATATTTTCGGTAGCGAAACACAGCCTGACCGCCAGCGCGTTGAACGGCCGCAGGTGATCTTATTAGATTTGAACTTGCCCAAAGTTGGCGGTTTGACCGTGCTCGAAAAAATTCGTAAAAACCCACAAACAGCCTTATATCCGGTTGTGATTCTGACATCTTCGAAGGAAGAAATGGATTTGGTAGAGAGTTACCGCCTGGGGGCCAACAGCTACATCCGCAAACCAGTCGATTTCAATCAATTTTCTGAGGCAATTCGCCAGTTAGGGCTGTATTGGTTGGTTTTGAATGAAGTGCCCTATAAAGATACCTGAAATGACAGATGAAAGAATCCCCCTCCGCTTATTGATTGTTGAAGATTCAGAAGATGATGCTTTCTTTGTTGTGCGCGCCTTACAGCGGGAGGGCTATGAAGTTAAATACCGGCGGGTTGAACTTCCAAATGATCTGAGTCAGGCATTAGAACAACAAGCTTGGGATGTAATCATTTCCGATTATCAAATGCCGGGTTTTAATGGCCTGGCTGCCCTCAAAATTTTCAAAGAATTTAATTTGGATATTCCTTTCATTGTGGTCTCGGGGGCGATTGGGGAAGAAACTGCTGTCAAAGTTATGAAGGCAGGTGCGCATGACTATCTCATTAAAGATAACCTCACGCGCTTAGTCCCTGCCATCCAGCGCGAACTGCATGAGGCCAGACTCCGCAAAGAACGCAGCGAAGCTCTGCAAGCGTTGCAGCACAGCGAATCCCGGTATCGGGCGATCGTGGAAGATCAAACCGAGCTGATCAATCGCTCCACGCTCGACGGCACCATCACGTATGTCAACAACGCTTTTGCCCGATTGCACGCCAAATCTCCCGCCGAAATTGTCGAGCATAAATATAGCGATTCGCTGCTGCCTCCGGAAGTAGAACGCCTCGCCAACATCCACGCCCAACTATTGCCCGAAGAACCGGTTCTCACAAGCGAAATGAGCTATCTGCATGCCAGTGGCGAAACCATTTGGATTCAGTGGCGCGACCGTTTGATCTTGGATGATTTCGGAAATCCCATTGAATATCAGGGGGTTGGTAGAGATATCACCGAAGAAAAACAAACCGAAGAAAACCTTCGGGAATTTGCAGCCAACCTGGAACGTCGAGCCATTCAACTTCAGGTAGCCGCAGAAATCGCCAGAGATGCTACTTCCGTCCGCGAGTTGGATGATCTTCTCAATCGAGCTGTTGATCTGGCGCACAAACGCTTCGGCTTCTATCATGTAGCCGTATTTTTGGTGGATGAAAACCGCGAATATGCCGTCATCGCCGCGGGATCGGGTGAAGTTGGGCGTCAGCTGATCGCTGCGGGACATAAATTGAAAATTGGGGAAACGGGGATTATCGGATATGTAACCAGAACCGGTCAGCCGCGCATCGCTCTGGATGTTGTGGCTGATTCTGTCCATCAGGTGCAGCCCCTGCTCCCCAAAACCCGCTCTGAGATGACGCTCCCGCTAAAAGTTGGCGATCAAATCATTGGTGCGCTGGATGTTCAAAGCCAAATAGAAGGGGATTTCGACGCTGAAGATTTACAAATCTTCCAAACCATGGCTGACCAATTGGCGATTGCCATTGATAATTTGCGTTTGCTCTCTGAAAGCCAACACCGCGCTCAAGAACTGGAAGGCCTGTATAGCGCCGCTTTGGTCACCAGCAGCGAATTGGAAGTGGATGCTCTGGTGAACCGTTTATATGAACAGGTGCAGTGTTTCATCAACCCTGACACTTTCATCCTGATTTTTTACAACGAAAATCAACAAGAGATTCAACTGGCCATGGCGATGGAAACAGGGAAACCGATCCAGGCTTTTCAGAATTTACGGGTTCCGTTGGAAGATGGCGGCCTTTCCGGCTATGTTATCCGAACCCGAAAAACTTTGCTAATCCATGATTTGGAACTCGATGATCTCCCCGTTGACCCCATTCTCGATCCGAATGAAGATCCAATCACACACGCCTGGTTGGGCGTTCCCTTGATCGTTCGGGATAAAATTTTGGGGGTGGTCACGGTGCAATCGTTTCGGGCCGGTGCTTTTGATGCCAACCATCAGCGTTTTTTGGAATCATTAGCTTCACAGGTTGCGATTGCTTTTGAGAATGCCCATCTTTTTGAAGCCGAAAAATTTGCTCGTGAACAGGCCGAAATATTAAGTGAAATCGCCCGCGTGATTGGGGGTAGCCTCGAATTTGAACAGGTGCTCAGCCTGATTCTCGAACAGATTAAGCGCGTGGTGGTTTTTGATACTGCTTCGGTTATTTTGTTCGATGAGAAACAAGAGTTTGATCTGATTGCCGGGCTGGGATACGAAAATGCCTCGGTAACGAAACAATCTGCTGGCAAGGTATTGCAAGAGAGCCAGATTTTGCAAGCGATGAATAAAAGCTTGCAACCCATCATCATCCCCAATGTTTATCAGGAACCCAATTGGATTTGGGTGGCTGGGGCTGAACATGTGCAATCCTTTTTAGGGGTTCCCATTATCACCCGCCAGAAGATGGTCGGGGCCCTGATGCTGGATAACGCCCTGGAAAATGCCTTTTCGCCCGATGATGCTCGCATGGTTCAGGCAGTTGCCCAACATATCGCCATTGCNNCTTGCCCGAAGTTCTTGAAAAAATCTTAGATTTGCTCGGGAAGGTGATGCAATATGATGGCGTTTCTATCCAATTGCTCGAAGGAGAACAACAACTTTATTTTGCTGCTGGCCGCGGCTATGATAATGCAGAACAAATTGACCGAATGGTTCGCAGTTTAAGTGCTCATAACTTGAAGCGTTTAGCCGAACATGATGGAAAGATTATCACCATAGCGGATACCAGCACCCAAGAAGATTGGGTGTCATTGCCGGGTCTTGATGAAATTCGTTCGTGGGTCTGCGCTCCGTTGCAATCACGCGGTAAGTTAATCGGTTTGTTAACGGTCGATAGTCGTACCGCTAACGCTTTTTCCGATGAAATTTCCAATACGGTGATGGCCTTCGCTAACCAGGCTGCCATAGCCATCGAAAATGCCCAACTATTCGATGCCGAGCGAGCTGCCCGCGAACGGGCCGAAGCTTTGCAAAAGGCGGCTCAGGCGATTAACTCAACGCTATCGCTGGATCAAGTTATTCAAGAAGTGTTGAAGCAGTTATTGAGTGTGCTTGAATATGATAGCGGCAGTGTTATCTTCCTTGAAGGCAATCGAGCCTATGTACAAGCGGGTTATGGCTATGAAGATCCCATCGGAGTAGTCAACCTCGCCAAAATCGAATTTGATTTGAGTGTAAAAACAATCCATCAGGTTGTTCAAACCGGACAGCCGTTAATGATCCCGGATGTGTGGAAGGACGATCGCTGGATACACACGGCTTATAGCTCGCATATCCGTTCATGGTTGGGAATTCCACTGTTTGTGCGCGATCAAGTTGTGGGGTTAATCAACTTGGAACGCAAAATTCCTACTGGCTTCAGCGAAGATGAAATTGGCCTGGCTCAGGCATTTGCTACCCATACATCAACGGCCATCGAGAATGCGCGTTTATTCGAAACCGAAGAAAAACGCGCCCAAGAACTTGAAACGCTCCGGCAAGTAAACCTCAGCCTGACAGCCAGCCTGGAACCCGAGGCGGTACTCAGTGCGGTACTCGCCGGGGTGAACCAGCTAATGCCCGAGGTATGGCATACCCATATCTTCTTATTCAAAGCTGGCAAACTTACCTTCGGCGCGGAATATTGGGCCGATGCTCAATGCAAATTAGCGCTTCTTGATATTTCCAACGCAAGTGTGATTTCGCAAGTTGCTGAATCCGGAAATGCTACTGTAGACCCGGAATTTTTGCTCAACCTGATGTTTGACGATTTGGACCAGGAAGATTTTCGCGGCGCTCTAATTAGCTTGCCCCTAAAAATTGGCGAGCGCGTAGTTGGCGTGCTGGATGTGGTTTATATCGATTTTCAAACCTTCTTGCCGACGCAACTGCGGGTTTTAAATTTATTGGCCGATCAGGCTGCCCTGGCCATTGAAAATGCTCATCTCTTTCAGCAAACCATCATGGAAAGGCGGCATATTTCTCTCCTGTATGATCTTGGCCGCGCCATCGCCGTCAGCCTGGAACCTGAAGTCATTCTGAAAGCCGCTCTTGACTTAACCTGTCGCGCTTTAGACAGTAACATTGGAGCTGCTTGGTTGTTCTCACCCGAAAAAGAGCAATTTTATCTGCACACTTTTTACAATAAAGGCGGTGCTAAAAAGGAAGAATTGATTAGCCATGAACAAACAATCATTGACCTTAACAGCGGATTGATTGGATGGGTGGGGCAACACAAAATTCCGGTAAACAGCCCCAATGTTCAGGCAGATGAACGTTGGATACCCGTCGAGGGGGTGCATATTGAATCGATGCTGGCAGCGCCCATTCTGGAAGGGGAGACTTTGTTGGGGGTGATCGCAGCTTACGATCAGCGTTCGGGATTTTTTGACAACAGCCAGTTGAATTTGCTATCAGCAATCTGTCAACAAATTGGCCTGGCACTCAGCAACGCTCATCGCTACCAGGATGTAGATCGCCTCGTCAGCTTGCTGGCGGGTGAGCAGTATCGTCTGGAAGGCCTGATAGAGATGCTCCCCGTAGGCGTTTTGCTGATCGATGATCAGAAAAATCTGTTGGTTTCAAATTCGCTGGCACGCACCTTCCTTTCTGATTTAGCACCCGAAAGTATGGGGCTGACGATTTTACAATTGGGGCCATATTCAATCTCAGAAATCCTAAAACACCATCAGAATCCTCAGCCTACGGAGGTGATTTTAGCGGGTCTTAATCGTAAAATCTTCGAAATTCAGGCCCAGCCCCTCGGAACAGACATTCCTCAGTGGGTTATCACTTTGCGCGACGTTACCCAAGAGCGCGAAACGCAAGATCGTATTCAAATGCAGGAGCGCCTGGCCACTGTTGGGCAATTGGCAGCTGGTATCGCCCATGATTTCAACAATATCATGGCTGCCATTATCGTTTATGCTGATTTACTGCTGATGGATCGGAACATCTCTGCCTCGAGCCAGGAACGCCTGACCATCATTCAGCAACAGGTACAAAGAGCAGCCAGCCTCATTCGGCAAATCTTGGATTTCAGCCGGCGTTCGGTCATGGAGCAAAGCACGCTCGATTTGCTGCCTTTCATCAAAGAAATGGAAAAACTGCTTAACCGCACCTTGCCCGAAACAATTTCTGTGCAACTGCGCCATGAAGAAGGTCAATACGTACTCTCGGCTGACCCCACCCGTTTACAACAAGTCTTTATGAATTTAGCAGTCAATGCCCGTGATGCCATGCCGGAGGGTGGAAAACTATCCTTCGAACTTTCGCATGTGCGTGTCGGGAGTAACGAAAATCCTCCCATCCCTGATATGTTCCCCGGAAATTGGCTTGTGATAGCTGTAACCGATACCGGCGTTGGCATTCCGCTAGAAGACCAATCGCACATTTTTGAGCCTTTCTTCACCACAAAACCCATCGGGCAAGGAACCGGCCTAGGGTTGGCCCAAGTTTATGGCATCGTAAAACAGCATGGCGGTTACATTGATCTCAAAAGCCAGGTAGGAGAAGGCACTCAATTCATCATCTATTTACCAGCCTTCACAAGCGCATCCGACCAAACTATTTCGAATAAAATCCCCACCGAGTTAGATGGCGGCGGACAAACCGTTTTACTGGTCGAAGATGATCAGGCAACGCGCAAAGCCCTCGAAACCATGCTCAGCTTCCACAATTACCACGTGGAAACTGCTGAAAATGGCCTGAAAGCATTAGAAATACTAGAAAAAAATGTCGATACGATTGTGCTGATCGTCAGCGATATCGTCATGCCCCAAATGGGTGGCCTCGAACTTTACGAACACGTTCACTCTCGCTGGCCGCAAATTCAGATGCTTTTCATCACCGGCCACCCTCTTGATGAAAACAACCAAAATATTCTCCAACAAGGCAAAGTCCACTGGCTGCAAAAACCCTTCTCGGTGCAAGAATTCAACCAGACCCTGATCGAACTCCTGACTTGAATTTGTTCGCAACCCGTTAGTAGCCCAAGAACCCCATCATCATGCTGAATAAACTCATCAGCATGATAAAACCCAATAAACCGCCCGCGATGTACCCGACGATAATCCAGGGGGATGAACGCGTCTTTGAGATTTCATCTCCCTCTGCGAGTTTCCTCACCATTTCAGCCGTGTGTTGGATCAGACCTTTCAGGTTGCTCCCGTTCCCGGAAACCCACACCCACCCCCGAACTGGTGTGGGTATCATAAACCGCACCCCAGAGAAATTCTGCACCCATAAGCGAATCGCCTCTAAGGGATAAGCCGCGATACTGGCTGGCAAAATCACCGCCCTGGCATTCGACAAGGTTTCGTCTGGTGCCCCCCGATCCACAACATGCACCGCCACCGGTAATGTGGGAGTTTCTTTTTGTAATGCCGCCACCATGGCGTCTGAAAAGGCGCCTAGCTCTGAAACCAACACTAAAACCGGGTATTCCGCATGGCGGGCTGCGATCGTTTGGGCTGCCAGGCGGTTGTCGCCTCGCAGAACCCAGCCATGATACCCCAACAAAAATGCGAACAACACTAGAGTACTCAGCAATTCCGATACGGTTTGGGCAAAATTTTGTTCAGGCGCGCCCAAGGCGGCTTGCAGCAACTGGAAGAGCAACATCCCCGCGCTGACCATCATCCCGATCACTGCCATAAATAGGATCAGGTACAAGTAAATTTTGCGGGTGAGTGACCGCTGTGCCTGTTCGCCATCTGCGCTCTGGCTGGTAGCTCGTTTTTGAACAGCCAACCAATTTTTGAGCCACAATGGCAAGCCAATGATCAACATCGCGAAGGCTAACGATAATCCCTCTCGCAGGAGCTTTCCCAAATAAGCGGATTGTTTGTCTCGTAAATCATCAAAAGGCAGGGCATCAACCGCCACATACAACAATCTATTTAAGCCTACAAAAACTGTAACCAGACCCAGGAAAGCGGCTATATAGGCGTATAAACGCTGCATCTCGGCCCGGTAAGGCAAATTGGGAAAAGCCTTGTTTTCTTTCCGCAAAACCGAACTGTAATAAAGCCAAACCAACCCTGCGGGGATCAGAATGGAAATGGCATCGCGCACATTATCCAAATAAACCGTGAATGTTCTGGAATCACCTAAAACGAAATTGAAACCTTCGTAAAGGATCGCGCCCAACACAAACAAGGTCATCATCAGAGTGATTAATCGCACAACGTATAAAACCACCGGTCGTAAGAGTGATTGCTGCTCATCTGTCTGCTCGAAGGCTTTTTGCAGGATTCGCCAGCTATATATCCAAACGGGAACACCCACAAGGGTCAGTGTCAGGCCGTTTGCCAAAATAGCGGTTGAAGTTGTGATCGTATTGGCCAGCACATCGAAGAAATACAAAAGGATTTGCTGGACTCCTGAGGCGGTCAAGATCAATCCATACAGCAGCCACACAAGGCGATACAATCGCCGCGTTTCCCAAAATGCCTCGCTGATGTTTTTATCCTCCCAATTGGAGCGAAGCACATTGAAAACATAGGCCGCGATCAGGCCGTTCATCACGATGGCGATGAGGTTATCGCTCCAGGTTTGCCCGTACCCAAAAACCACCCGGTTTTGAGGGGAGTTGAAAATGCCAAAAAGCACACGTGCAACCAGGGCCATCGCATTTTGNNGTTCTTCTTCATCGTTTCGGGCACTTTTTTGGGCCAGCCACCAGTGCAGCAAAAAGACCGGCACGCCCACAAAAATCAAGGATAGCGCCCCTGCCAGGCGGACAACATCACCGCCGATACTTTCTCCAGCGAAAGCAGATCTGGCCAGCCCAATCAATCCCCAAACTACCACCATTAAACTGATGATAGCAACCCCATAAAGGTATAAACGGCGAATGGTGCGCATCAGATACTCCTGTTTGGTTCTTTCAATACCAAAGTGAATAAGGCATGTCAACGATTTTCCAGGACCCATCCTGAAAGATCAACGCGGCGCTTTGCGAATAACCTCGCGCTTGGTTGAAAGGATCAACTCCTTCGCGAGCAGTGTTCAGTATTATAGTAGCGTGGTTGTCATTGATCTCGGTGGATATGATTCGAATAGTCGTTTCCAGCAATTGTGATTTTCGCTCGATCAATCTGCGCTCGAAATCTTCAAAATCTGGTTTGAGATTGTTTGTGGCAATATAACCATAGGCTTTTTCGTAATCCCCCAGGTTGAGTGCCAACACATAATTCCGGATCACCCCCTCGGGGGTATCATCTGGGCCGTATGACTGTGAATTTTGCCGCATGAAAAAAGACCCCAGCGCAGCAACCGCCAACAATCCGATGATTCCTAAAATTACGATCAAAAACCGATCTTGTTTCATGATTTTTGGGGCCTAACATGGTTCAGGCCTCGCGCTGCCTTCATCCCAATCCCACACAGGATCAGATTCATAGAAGGCCATCACGAAGCCTGGTAACTTTGGATATTTAAGGATAAAACCGCTTACGCCGATCACCGGGTTGCAGCCAGATCACCAAAAATGGGCCAATGATCGGAACCAGGATCGCAATCAAACCCCAGGCCGTATAAGCCAGGGTCGATAATTTTCGTTGCCGCAGATAAAAAGCTGCCAAAATTACCATCGACAGCATCCCCACCAGCAGCATCCAACGCATCAAATCAGGGGTTATGAGCATTTGCATATCTCTGACCTGATTGTATAAGATTTTAAGGGTGCTTGCAAGCATCTGTTCTATCCCAGGTATAAAAACTCTGAAAAAGTAGGATTTGGCAGAACGAACACAACCCAGATCCAGAAAGTTAATTCAGGTTGTGCTAGCGATTGATATTACCTGCTCAAGATGGTTCTCAAAAAAGCTCAAATCAATTCCGCCATTTTTCCATTTTGGGCGTAGAATGTAACGCAAGGTGCGACCGAGTGAGTTTTCCCGCATCGTCGAGACTTTCTATGCAGTCAACCAAAAAACTTTCCTGGAAATCTCACAAAAATTGGATTGGCGAAAATCGTTATTGGGGGCTTTGGCTGATTTCCCCCTGGTTGCTTGGGCTGCTGCTCTTCAAGCTGGTGCCCATTGTGGGGTCTTTCGCACTTTCATTGACCAATATGTTCTTGTTAGAACCGGATCAAGCCCAATTTGTGGGGTTGAAGAATTATATTGATACGTTCCGCGACCCCAATGTAGGGGTTGTTTTTATTACCACAGTCAAATTGGCCCTGATTTTGGTTCCGCTGCAAACCGGTTTTTCGATTTTAATCGCCACCCTGTTGAGTAACAAAAAATTATTGATGAAAAATTCGATGCGTGCCCTGTTCTTCATCCCAAGCATCATTCCCAGCGCGGCCAATGTGTATATGTGGCGAGGATTTGTCAACCCCACCACCGGCTGGCTCAACCGCCTGATTCTCGATCCCTTAGGGCTGGAGCGCCTCAATATCTTTGCCGGGCGGGGGGCCGGGCAAGCGCTTTTTATTTTAAGCATGTTGTGGACGATTGGCCCCAGCATTTTGATTAACATGGGCGCTATCCAAAGCATCCCCAGCGAACTGCACGAGGCCGCCAAAATTGATGGGGCCGGATATTGGCGGCGCTGGTGGGCGATCACGCTGCCGCTGATTACGCCCGCCATCTTCTTTACCCTGATTCTCAACCTTACTGCGGTTTTTAGCGGGGCGCTCATTTTGGATCGCGGCTACAACCACAACAGCGGTTTGTCCTCTTACGATCAATATATCTATTTCATGCTCTTCCGCGCTTTCAAATTGGGTGCGGCCTCCAGCCTGGCCTGGGTTTTCTTCGTTTTTGTGATGCTGGTGGTGCTGGTGTTGTTTATCACTTCCAAACGCTGGGTTTACTTCCCGGAAGCGGAGGATCAGGCATGACTACGCTCAAAACCCGGTTGCTGAACAAATATGGCACTTCGCCGCGCAAACGCTGGATCATCGAAATTCTGCCGTTCAATCTGTTTGTTTGGTTGATCGCGCTGCTTTATATCCTGCCGGTGCTTTACATGGTGGTGGCCGCCATGATGCCCACCGAACAACTTGGCGATCGGGAAGCCCCGCTTTATCCTGCGGTGGTAAAAACCTTCAAATATAACGGCATCGACTACAAAATCTATCATGTGCCCACCGCAGATGGCCTCAAAGAGTGGGCGCTGATCGACCGCGGGCTGGAGAAAAGCAACTTCATTGATCCCCAAAACCCGGAGGCCGGCCTGATCGAATGGCAGGGTCATTGGACGGAACTCACCTGGGTTTACCAACTTTCACCCACTTGGGATAACTTTAAAATCCTGTTCAGTTCGCTGCCTTTCCCATCTATGATCCTTAACACCCTCATGATTGTTTTTATCGGTGAAATCGGCGTGCTGATCTCCTCGGTTCTGGTAGCCTACGGTTTTGCGCGTTTCTCGCTGCCCGGTGGCAACTTGCTCTTTTACATCCTGATTGCTACAATTTTGATCCCCGAAAAAATTACCTTCATCCCCAGTTACTATTTCTTCATCCGGGTTTTGCAATGGCGGGATACACTTTACCCAATTTTACTGCCGCTCTATTTTGGCAATGCCGTTTACATCTTTCTGCTGCGCCAGAATTTCAAAAGCATCTCCATCGAACTCGAAGAGGCCGCCATGCTCGACGGGGCCGGCCCGTTGCACCGCCTGTTTTCTGTGATTTTGCCGCAATCCTGGCCGGTGATCACCACCGTAGCCCTTTTGCACTTCTTCTACACCTGGAACGAATCCCGCCAGGC
>DOTA01000325.1 GCA_003513015.1 Chloroflexota bacterium | reverse complement strand
GTGCAGCCGCGCATAATCTCGATGGGGGCGCGATTATGGACGGTTTCGATATAGGGCACGATGAATTTAGTTAGCGGCGGCGGCAATTTGGGGAGGATGCGCTTGACCACGGGCAGGCTGGCTTCTTCGGCCAGTTTGTCGATGTGGGCGAAGGTGCCATCGTCGTTGTAGTGTGCCTCGTAGAGGGTGGGCACGTACACGCCCCAAATTTGGGAGAGGCGGCGTAATAAGGCTTGGCGCGTCAGGTTTTCGTGTTTGGCCTGGGCGACGGTGTCAATAATCTCGCCAATGACTTCCTCGCCCTCGCCGATCACGAAGGCATCCACGAAGGCGTGCATGGGTTCAGGATTGAAGGTGCTGTGTCCCCCGGCGATGACCAGAGGATGCTCCGGGCCACGCTGCGCTGAAAATAGCGGGATCCCGCTCAAATCCAGCAGGTTGAGCGTGGAGGTGTAGAGCGTCTCATAGGGCAGGGAAAAGGCTAAAATGTCAAAATCCGCCAGGGCGTGTTTGGTTTCCAGCGAATACAGCGGAATTTCGTTGGCGCGCAGGGCGGCTTCCATATCATCCCAGGGTGCGTAGGCTCGTTCGGCCAGGGCAGCGGGGTGCTGATTGATGAGATCGTAGAGGATCGCCAGCCCCAGGTTGGACATGCCCAGATCGTAGAGATCGGGGAAGACCAGTGCCACGGTGGTTTCAACGGAGTCCCAGTCTTTGACCACCTGGTTGAGTTCGCCGCCAGTGTAGCGGCCCGGCTTTTGCACGGTGGGTAAAATGCGCTCGAGGCGCGCTTGGATTTGGTGTGGTTTTAGCATAGCGGGGCGGATTATACCACCGGGTGCGCTATTTGGAGATTTGTTGTCGGAATTTGGCTGAAGACCGCGGACGGCAGACGGCGGACCGCAGTTTGCCCGGGGCAAAAATATCCCCCACATATCTCTTTTTACGGTGAAGCCATGAGAGCCATTAAATTTTGACCTGAGCAAATTTGAATTAGACGCCGTCAAAATGAAATTGCAGCCCCTTTAAATGAATTTCTAGCCCCTGTAATTTGTATTGCAGGGCGAGGAAATTAAATTCCCATTCGAAGTTTCTTTGCCTACCAACGAAGCCTTCACGCCAAGCGCGCATAATCTGAAACCAGGTAATGCAGCGGGGGTTCATCTTCTTCGATTTCGGGGAAGCGGCCAATCGGATCGGCAAAGCGGTTATCCTGGTGATCATCATTGACCAGGGAAACCTCCCCGATCAGCACGCGCCCGCCCTCGCCCCAGAATTTATGGTANNCCGCCGCCGCGGTTGATAATATCTTCCATCTTTTTCCAGTGGAAGTGCATGGGCGTGATTTGCTGGGGATCCACCACCATAATTTTTTCGGCATAGAGTTTGCCTTGGCGCTTTTCCCAATTTTCAGGTGAGCCATTTCGCAGGGTGAAGAGGAATAAGCCGTTTTCTTGGAAGTTGCCCGCGCCAAAATCGGTAATATCCCAGCCCAAGTTATTTTCAATGATCTCGGCCGCCTGGGGCCGCATGATCTCCCAATCTTCAGGAGTCCAATAGGCGAAGGGCGGTAAATAAAAGCCACACCTCCGGATAAATTCATCCGCGGAACGCATAATGGCGTTAATTTGGGAACGTTTCATCATTTTTCTCCGATTTCTGGATTCGTCAACAAAGGACTGAAAAAATTTACTTACCTGACACTTTCAACGCGCATCCATTTTTGGGGACACGGATTTACACGGATTCCACGGATTCNNGTGGGCGAACCCGTTTTCGTCCGTTTCGGGGCGGTGAATAAAAACCTGTTCCTGATACCCCGGCGTGGGCGCTTGGAAGCGATCCCAGAACGCCAGGCCAGGTTGGGCGGTTTCGTTGCGGGGCAAGGTTTCTAACGTTTGAAGGTGCAGCCGCGCCTGCTCGCTGACCAGCGGGAACCCCAAATTGAAATGATACAACAGCATGTGCGGTGTGGATTCGAAGCCTGCATTGGTCACGGTGTCGTCAATCTGGATGCGGTTTGAGCCTAAGGCGGTGGAAATTCGGCGGCGTAGCACCAGATTTTCGCCAAAAAGCGCCGTCTGCCGGGTTTCAGCGCTGATCTCTAATTTGTAAGTGTCGCCCTCCCAATACGTTCGGTAATTAACCTGGGAGGCTGGTAGATTGCTAATGCGCCCGTGTAGGCCCAAATCAACACCCTGATCCTGGTTGGGCAGCCCAAACTGATCCAGCCCGCAGGTGGTNNGCGGGTGAACGCCAGGCCAGCGGCATCCCCTGGTACTCGCAACTGGAAATATCCAAAGCCCGCTCGGCGTTGACCTGGAAGCGCAGCCCGGTTCCGGTCCAAACATCCAACAGGCGGCAGCCGCGCGCTTTGCCGTCCGCGGCTTCGAACAAACGGATGCCCGCTAATTGATCCATCCGGCCCACGCGGGCGATCAGCTCGGGCTGGCTCCATTCACGCTTGAAAAGTGTAATCATCGTTTAATCCTTTAGTTGCATTCTCCATAGTTTCTCCCTTGTGTAGGTCTTTCCGTTGTGATTTCAATCCCATTCGCAGATTATAGCATTATCCCGGATGCTGGATTTGAAATNNCGCCGGGAGACCCCGGTACCCTACGCGCCTTTCAAATTTGTAAGGAAGGCCCTTAGTGGTACTCCCGTACTATTCTGGATTCGTTGCAATATCATTACGATGGCAACTAAATCATCACCCTGGAAACGAAAATTTTCCAGGGATACCACAAAAGGAGTGAGTCATGAAAAAAATCAGTTTGCTGCTTGTGCTCATCTTTGTTTTTTCCGTAACGCTGGCAGCCTGCTCGTCCGATACCGCCACGGAAGCACCGCAGGAACCTCAGCCCACCGCGGTGGCCAATGTTCCCGAAAAACCCACCACGGACGAAGGTGCCGCCGCCGAAGAACCTGCCGCCCCGCCCGAGGTGGAAGTTGACTCCAGCCAGGGCCTTTTCGATACCGCCGCCATGCTGGAAAACCTGGGCGCGTATGTGTTGCGTCCCGAAGACTTGCCCAATGCCTATAAAATTATGGCGGATGGCGAGCAGCATATCAACAACCTGAAAGTCATCAACACCGTAGGCGAAGTGGAAGGCAAGCGCTATATTGCCGCCTCCACCCGGGTGGATGGCTGGTCGTTGGAATTGCAGCGCGTCAACAAAGAAGAGTTGATCCCCTACACCCTTTACAGCCAGATCGAAGTTTTCGAAACCCCCGAAGGTGCGCAAACCGCGTTTAGCGCCGATTGGTTGCCCGTCTACAACCTGGAAGAAGGCGCTGTTCAACCGAGTTTCTTGGAATGCAGCTTTGGCGATGCCTGCGTGATGTATTACTACGAAAAACTTGACCCCGCCACCGAAATCACCACTTTGCAGTATGAAATCGTCTTTGTCTACAATAACGTTTTGGCTCAGGTGATGGCCCGCGGCGCCGACTATGATATGAACCCCGATTTCGTGGTCAACGCTGCCCAAATCCTATTTGATAAAATCTCAGCCGCACCGATGGTTGAGTAAATAGATTTCACTCCAACGAAAAACCGCCCTGCTTCAAAAACAGGGCGGTTTCTTNNCACCAGTCAATTTTGGCCACTACCCCCAAAGGAAAAAGCACCAATAAATTCAACCCCTTGGTGTACTTGGTGCTTTTGTGGTGAAAACAATTTGAGGATGATTACAAGTTAATTTGCCGGGTTAGATTATCCCACTCGGCCAGGGAAAGCGTTTCCGCCCGACGCTGGGGGTTGATTCCGGCTGCCTCAAGGATGGCTTCGGCCTGAGGTTTATCCCAGCACATCCCCGCGGAAATGGAATTACGCAGGGTTTTGCGTTTCTGGCTGAACCCAGCCTTTGCCAGTTGGAAGAAGTGCTCCAGCAAGGAGGTGGGGATTAACGGTTCCGGGTACAATTCAATGCTCACCACCGATGAATCCACGCTGGGCGCGGGGTAAAAGGCCCCCGCCGGGATTTTGGCAACGATCTTGGGTTCCCCGTAAACTTGCACGCTCAAAGCCAGCAAACTCATCTTTGGTGGGGTTTCACAGATGCGTTGTGCCACCTCGCGCTGCACGGTTAGCACAATGCGCTGGGGTTTGATCTCGGCCTCCAGTAAATGCCGGATCAGTGCTGAAGTGATGTAGTAGGGGATATTCGCTACCACTTTGTAGTGAGAAGTGGGCAGTGGGGCGTGAGCACTAGCTTGCGGCTTGTTGCTTGCCGCATGCAGCGCGTAGCTTGACAGTAGTTCCGCTGGATCTAATTCCAAAATATCCCCCACCACAATCTCCACATTCTCAAAGGACGCTAAGGTTTCATGCAAGGCCGGGAGCAATTTTTCATCCAGTTCCACGGCGATCACCCGCTGGGCGGCGCTCCCTAGGTATCGGGTTAAACTGCCCAGGCCAGGACCCACCTCCAGGATCACATCCCCCTCATAAATTTCAGCCGCGTTCGCCACTTTGATCAGGGCATTTTCATCCACCAAAAAATTTTGCCCCAGGCCTTTGCTGGGGCGCAATCCGTACTTCTTCAATAATGCCGGAATATTCAGTGGCGCTAAATATCCACTATCCACTACCCACTCCTCACTGCCCACTGTTGACCGGCGGCGGGCAGCCCGCGCCCTCGCTGGCGACCGGGAAGGTGCCAGCCTGGAATTGGGCGATGTAATCGCGCACTTTTTGGTTGTCGATATCCCAAACGAAGGTTTCATACCCGCCGCGTGCATCCCACTGGCGACTTTGGGTGAGTTCTTCTTCGGGGATGCCGCCAAAGATGATGTTTTCGCCGCTGAGTTTGGGCAGCAGACAGGCCATTTGGGTCATTTGCGCTAGGCTGAGATCGGTGACGATGGAATCTTGGAAAGCCGCGATCATTTCGGGAATGCGCGGCAGCACGGCGGGTTGCAAGACTTTATCCTTGAGGGCGCAGATCACGGTTTTTTGGCGATTTGTGCGGGCGAAAACGTTGTCGGTTTTGCGGATGCGCGAGAAGCGCAGGGCGGCTTCACCCGTCATGTGGTTGAATCCCGAATAAAAATAGCCCATATCTTCGGTTTTGTCATCGACCGGGCGGCCATCCACATCGTAAGGCAGGTAAACATCCACACCGCCCACGGCATCTACAATTTTCACAAAAGTCACCATGTTAACCGTGCCGTAATGATCGATATTTACGCCGAAGTTTTCTTGCATGGTGCGTGCCATCAGACCGGGAGCGCCGCCGGGGCCGTCATAGTAGCCCATGCCGCGCGTGCCGTAAAAATAGGATTGGTTGAGCTTGCCCTCGGTTACGCCGTGTTCCGCAAGACCGGGAATTTGCACCCACAGATCGCGCGGCAGCGACATCACTGTGACCTTGGGGGTCACAAAATCAATCCGCACGAGATTGATCACATCGGCCAAGCCATACAGGTAATCGGCATCGCCGCCGCTATCCACGCCCAGGGCCAACACAGTCATGGTGGCCGGGCCGCCGCACAAGGGTTCCACGGTTGCCGTAGGGATCGGAGTATCCGTGGGTTGTTCGGTCGGTGCGCTTGTTGCGGCGAGCGGCTGGTCTTCTTCAGTCATTGCCTGGGTGCCGGTTGGCGAAATTTCGGGCGTCAAACTGCTGGCTTCCATCGGGGTTAAAGTGGGCAGTTGCAAGCTTTCGCCCAAAGGCTGGTTCCATTTTTTTGCCAGTGGAATCCCTACCGCCGCGCCCGCTAAAACCAAAACTGCCACAATCAAAATTAAAATATTTCGTTTCTTCATAGCTCAGATAACGCCTGTGTCCTTTGGTTGGTTTCAAACGCCGCCGATTATACTCCCGTCTGGTTGATTCGCCGACTCGCTGACTCGCATTGTCATCGTGAAGGGTATAATGCGGGGGTTATGGCAAAAGTTCCCCTCTGGCGTGTAATTCTCTTCTGGATGATGGCTTTTGTAGTCGGATTGGTCTCCTGGCAGTTGACCGTGATTTTCTTGCATTTAGGGATTCCGCTGCATTGGTGGAGTTTCGGGCTGGCCCTGGGGGTGCTTCACACCATTCTGGCTTATACCCTGCTCCAGGGTTTGATTCCGTTTCCGCTTGGCCCCAAATGGCCCTACCGTTTCTCCTTTTTGTTATCCGTCTCCTGGGGAATTATGCTCTGGTTTCGCCATCCCTACGCCTGGATTTTACTCACCATCATCGTTTTATCCACATTCCTAGGTGGGCTGATCGCCACTCGCCAGCGCTTGGGCATCTGGGAAGATAATCACCCCCCTGCCAAAGCAATCCGCGAAGCTGTGTATAACCTTCATCACGCCATCATCGGCACGCCCTCCCCGGTCCCCGCAGCCAAGCGGGCTTTTGATGTTCTTCTCTCCGGTTTTAGCTTATTGATCTCCGCACCCATTTGGTTGCTGGCCTTGTTCGCAGTTTGGTTTGAAGACCCTGGGCCGTTGTTCTTCGTCAAAAACTCGGTGGGGCGCGGCGGCATCACCTTTCACCAGTTCAAACTGCGCACCATGGTGCGCGATGCCGAGCGCATCACCGGCCCGGTCTTAGCTGCCGAAGAAGATACGCGCGCCTTGCGCACCGGGCGATTTTTGCGCAAAACCGCCCTCGATGAACTACCGCAACTTTTCAACATCCTGCGCGGTGATATGTCCTTTGTGGGGCCGCGCCCCCAGCGTGCGGTGCTGGTCTACGAATACCTGCAAGCCATGCCCGAATTTGCCGAACGTGCCCGCGTGCTGCCCGGCTTGGCCGGGCTGGCCCAGGTCGCTGGCGATTACTACATCACCCCGCGCCAAAAACTGCGCTACGACCGCATCTACGCCAACCATGCCAGCTTAGGATTCGATCTCAAATTGATCGCCCTGGCTTTTGCGCTGGTCTTCTTCCTGCGCTGGAAACCCGGTGGCGCCGGCCGCATCCCGCGCGGCTGGCTGCATTAATGACCGCAGACCGATGCCCCGTTAGACCGCAGCCCAACCCTAACTTCCTAATGCCCAACATGCCATTGATTATGTCATATTCTCGCCCTCCACTCCCCATGACCGCCCTCGACCCAAAATCCTGGGCCAACGCTTCGATTACCCACCGCTGGCCGGAAATTGCCCGGCGTATATTCAGCGAAAACAAATTGACTCCCGCCATCATGGATCGAATCGAAGTGCTGATCGCCGATATTCCCAACGCGCCGATCCGCGAAATTTGCGATCCCGGCGCTCCAGACGAAGTTGTCTGGAATCAATCTTTGCCACCCTATTTGGGCAAAAACTGGTTGGAAGTTCCCTGGTTTTTTGCCGAACATTATTTTTATCGCCGCGTGATCGAAGCGATCGGTTATTTTCAGCCTGGGGATGGGTGCAAACTTGACCCCTTTCTATTTCAGAAGCAACACGGATTGGAACTCAGCCGCGCCGCCATCCGCGATTTGGCGCAGAGAGTGGCAGGTTGGATGCATCCCGGAGGGGATCGCGAATCCCTGATCCGGCTGCTCTACCTGGATTTGTGGGGCAATCAGGCCGATTTGAGCATGTGGCCCGCCGATGGAGCATCCAAGCCCGGTCACGCCGATTTGGATCAGGCCCGAGAATTTCTACTGGCCGATCAAGCCGCGGATGTGGCGGATTACCTTTTGCAGCAGCAGACCACGGAGATTTTTGAAAATCTCCGTGGTCTAAGAGTCGATTTCGTGATCGACAACGCCGGGTTTGAGTTGGTCAGCGATCTGGTTTTGGCGGATTATCTGCTTTCCACGGGGATCGCCGCGCAAGTGCGCTTCCACGTCAAGCCGCACCCCACTTATGTTTCGGATGCCATGATTAAAGATGTGCGCGCCACGCTCGATTTCTTCCGGGCGGATGCTGACCTTCAGGTCAACGCGCTCGGCTCTCGATTGGCAGGTTTTTGGGAACAGGATCAACTGCAAGTGCGGAAAAATTTCTTTTGGACCTCACCCCTCCCGGGCTGGGAAATGCCCATTCCCCTGCGGGAGGAGCTATCCGCCGCGGATTTGGTCATCAGCAAAGGGGATGCTAATTATCGACGTTTGTTGGGTGATCTCAATTGGCCCTGTTTCACCCTGTTTTCCGAAATCCTGGATTATTTTCCGATCCCGGCTGTTGCCCTGCGTACCGTCAAGGCGGAGATTATCTGCGGATTGAAGCCCGGCCAGGCCGAGCAAGTGACTGCCCAAGACCCCGGCTGGATGGTCAACGGGCGTTGGGGGGTAGTACAGTTCGCCAGACCGCTGACCACCGACCGCTGACCGTGATTAAGTTTCAGCTGTCGGCTGTCGGCTGTCTGCCGTCCGGCTGACCTTACGCCACGCCACCCACAATACCACCGCAATCACCAGGGCGTTGAGCGCCTGCCCGGCCACCGCGCCGAAAACATCCCATTGATGAATGGCCCACACCCCGATGGTGAACATGCACACGATGGCGGCCAAATTAGCGATGAAGATCGGACGGGTGATGCGCACAGCCTTAAAGGCCATTTGCAGCGGCCAATAGGCGTACCACAACGCATAGTAGAGGGCCATCAGGAACAGGCCACCACTGTAGGCCACATAGGTTTCGCCGTAGAGCAGGCGCAGTAGTGGTTCGGGGAACAGGCTGGCGATGATCAGTAATCCCATGATGGGCAGTCCCGAAACCAGATAGATGATTTTAAGCATGCGCCCTAAACCTTTGAAATTGCTCTCGATATAAATTTTGGAGGCCCGCGGCGTGAAATAAGTGTCGGTGGCGCGCAGCAGCACATGCACGGGGGCCACCAAATTTTGTAGGGCACGGTAAGCGCCCGCCGCGGCAAAGCTGATAATCCCGGCGGCCAGCAGGGGGTAGAGTTCGCTGGCGACCCAATTGGCAATCGAACTACCCATGATCCAACTGCCGAATTTCCAGTTTTGTTGGAAGGTTTGCCAGAGATGAATTTTGGCAAAGTTCCAGTATTGCCGTGCCAGCCACAGGCCCAAAAGGCTGCCGACCAGCCCGCCCCAGGCAATGGCATCCAAACCGGCTGTACCACTGAGTGCGTTTTGGGCGCTCCAATGCCAGAGTAAGCCCAGGCGTACGGCATCGGAGAGGGCGGAGATCACCAATGAAGCCAGCACCCGGTTGCGAGTGTAAAAGACGCGTCGCAGAAATTCCTGCAATTGCCAGGTCAGCAAAATAAACCAGAGCGCCAGCACCGTGGGGCCAGCTACATCGTTGCCAGCGGCGGTCAACAGCCAGCCTGCCAGCGCGGCCAATGCGGCGCTGCCCAGCGCCAGCCAGAGTTGAATCAGGCCGGTATTGGTGGTGTATTCTCGGAAGGCCGCCTCATCGAGCGGCGCGCCCAGGGTATTGATGGGCTGCACGGTCAGGCCATCTTGAATGGCGCGCACGAAACGCGTCATCAGAAAGCCCACGGCGTAAATGCCAAATTCGGTGGGGTCTACGGCGCGCGCCAGAATCAACGCCGCGATGAAGTTGGCGACACTGATCTCGCCTTGTTCGACGGCGGCCAGGTAGCCCAAACGGGCGCTTTGCCCGGATAGAAAGCGCAAGGCGCGTTCCGCGTAGCGGGCGAGGGGGTGGGGGAGTTTTTTTGTCCAGTTGGGGAGCATATCAGGGAAAAGTTTATAATTTTTTCGGTCAGCGGTCAGCGGTCAGCGGTACTCTAAAATCCACATAATCGTGGCGGGGACGGGGGTGAGAAAATAAATCTTCATCCAACGGCCCCAGCCCACCCAATCTTCATCGCTGTAGCCCAGGTCAATCCAGTGCCGGTCGGGCAGGCCGCCGCCCACGTCTTCGATGGTGCCAAAGCCATAATTGGGCACATAGGCCGGCTGCCCCTGCATATAACGGTACCAGGCCAGGGTCACGGCAATCACGCCTTTTTGCACGGGCTTGCCGCTGGAGGTGTTCGGGTAGCATTTCTCCCCGCCGGAGTGGCAGGGCGAATAGGTTGAGCCGTAAACGTCCACCACGCGCCAGTATTCCACCGGCCCGGCGGGCGTATCCAGGGTGCGAATGTTGATTTGGGTACCATAACCCACAATGCGCGGTTTCGGCGCGCGGGCCACCCACTCATCTTCGGTCTGGCGGCTGACTTCCAGGCCATCTTCATAAACCACCCGCACACGCTTGGCCGTCAGGCCATATTCGCCCACCTGCACCACCTGCTGGGTATCCAGTTCCACTTCGGGCAGGGGCTGGGTCAAAAAGCCAAAGGGCAGTGGTTCAGTTTCAAGCGTGACTTCTTCGGTCACGCGCACTAACCGAATGGTGTTTGAAATGGGGATGGGCGCATCTTCGGCGG
>DOTA01000072.1 GCA_003513015.1 Chloroflexota bacterium | reverse complement strand
TCCGGTGGGGCGCGCATCCAGGAGGGAGTGGTTTCCCTGGGGGGCTACGCCGACATCTTTTTGAGAAACACCCTGGCTTCAGGGGTGATCCCGCAAATTAGTGTGATCATGGGCCCTTGCGCCGGGGGCGCGGTGTATTCCCCGGCCCTGACCGATTTCATTTTCATGGTGCGCGGCTCATCCTATATGTTCATCACTGGCCCCGAAGTCGTCAAAACCGTGACCCACGAAGATGTGACCTTCGAAGAGTTGGGCGGGGCCGACGTGCACGCTGAAACCTCCGGGGTGTGCCACATCGCCGCCGATAGTGAGGCCGATTCGCTCTTTTTGGTGCAAAAACTGCTCACCTATCTGCCCCAAAACAATATGGAAGACCCGCCCTATGTGCCCACCGGCGATGATCCGCTGCGCCGCGAACCGGGGCTCGACATCATCATCCCCGACGACCCCAGCAAACCTTACGATATCAAAGATGTGATCGGCATGATCGTCGATAATTGCGAGTTTTACGAAATCCAAGAAGCCTATGCTCAAAATATTGTGGTCGGGTTTGCCCGTTTGGGTGGGCACAGCGTGGGGATCGTTGCCAACCAACCGGCAGTTTTGGCTGGCGTGTTGGATATCAGCGCCTCAGAGAAAGGCGCACGGTTTGTGCGTTTCTGCGATGCCTTCAATATCCCCATCATCACCTTTGAAGATGTCCCCGGCTTTTTGCCCGGCACCGATCAAGAACACCGCGGCATCATTCGGGCTGGAGCCAAGCTGCTCTATGCTTATTGTGAGGCTACCGTTCCCAAAATAACCGTGATCACCCGCAAAGCCTATGGCGGGGCCTACGATGTGATGAGCAGCAAGCATATCCGCGGCGATCTAAATTTAGCCTGGCCCAGCGCCGAAATCGCCGTGATGGGGCCGGATGGGGCCGTGAATATCATCTTCCGCAAAGAACTGGCTGAGGCCGATGACCCCGTCAAACGCAAAGATGAATTGGTGGCCGAATATCGCGAGAAATTCGCCAACCCCTACGTGGCCGCCTCGCGCGGTTACATCGACGATGTCATCGAACCCCGCGAAACCCGCCCGCGCCTGATCAACGCCCTGGAGATGCTCTCCAACAAGCGCGACACCAATCCGCCCAAGAAACACGGTTGTACGCCGCTTTAGCTGACCACGGACGGCTGACGACTAAACATCAGGCGGTCCGCGGTCTTCCGTCTGCGGTCCTGAGATATGATCATTAATAACCATTTGCTCTATATCGAAACCCACGGCCCCAAGAATGGGCCTGCTGTTGTGTTGCTGCATCATGGCTTGGGAACCACGCGAGCCTGGCGCAAGCAAATCCCCGCGCTGGCAAAGGCTGGCTACCGCGTGATCGTCTACGACCGCTGGGGGTACGGCCAATCGGATGCTCGCCCCTACTTGGAAGTGCCCTCGTTTCGCGATGATCTGGCCGATCTGGATGCTATCCTTGCAGACTGTAGTTTGCAGCCTGTGACTCTCATCGGCCACAGCGACGGCGGCAGCATTGCCCTGTATTACGCGGCGCAAAACCCTACGCGCGTGGCAGCCCTGGTGACTTTAGCGGCTCATATTTACCTGGAGCCCAAGATGGAGTTCGGCGTCCAGATGATCCGTCAAACCTTTGAGCAAGACCAAGATTTCCGGCAGAAGTTTCAACAGGCACATGGCGATAAATTCGAATCCGTGTTTCACAACTGGTTCGATGGCTGGCACACCCCCAAAGCCCTGGAGTGGGATATGCGCCCGTTGCTCTCGCGAATCACCTGCCCCGCGCTGATCATCCAGGGTGAAGCAGATGAACACGCCACGCCGCAACATGCCCGCGATATCGCCGCACACCTCCATCATGCCCAATTGTGGCTGGTGCCGGGTGGACACCATATGCTGCAACAAGAGATGCCAGAAGTCTTCAACCAAAAGATATTGGAGTTCTTAAGTGTCACATGTCCGATAACAGAATAAATCAACCACCTGGTACAGGGAAACTTGGCACAGGAGCACTGACCATGTTCAACAAAGTTTTAATCGCCAACCGCGGCGAAATCGCGGTTCGCATCATCCGTACCTGCCGTGAATTGGGGTTGCAGACCGTGGCTGTCTTTTCGGAGGCCGACCGGCAAGCGCTGCATGTGCGTTTTGCCGATGAAGCTTATTTGCTGGGACCCTCACCCTCTCGCGAATCATATTTACGCAGCGACAAAATCATTGAGATCGCCAAAAAAAGCGGGGCGCAAGCCATTCACCCCGGATATGGCTTCCTGGCGGAGCGCGCCGATTTCGCCCAGGCCTGCCTGGATGCCGGGTTGAATTTTATTGGGCCAAAACCTTCCTCGATTGCGGCCATGGGGGATAAAGCCATTGCCCGTAAAACGGTGGCCGCGGCCGGTGTTAAAGTGGTGCCCGGCACCGAAGGTGAAGGTGCGCTGAGTAATGCCGATTTGCTCACCCTGGCCCCACAAATTGGCTTCCCGCTGCTGATTAAAGCCACCGCCGGTGGCGGCGGCAAAGGGATGCGCGAAGTTCGCAGCCTGGAGGATATGCCCGCCCTGCTTGATTCTGCCCGGCGCGAGGCGGAGGCATCCTTTGGGGATGGCAACGTTTATCTCGAAAAGTTGGTAGAAGGCGCACGCCATATTGAAATTCAGGTGCTGGCGGATACCCAGGGAAACGTGGCACACTTGGGGGAGCGCGAATGCTCAATTCAACGGAGGCACCAAAAATTACTGGAAGAATCTCCCTCCGTTTTTGTCGGGGATGATGATGAACTGCGCCAGCGCATGGGGCGGGTAGCCGTCCAGGCCGCGCAAGCTGTTGAATATACCAATGCCGGGACGATTGAGTTTTTGGTCGATAAAGATAAAAATTTCTATTTTCTGGAGATGAACACGCGCTTGCAGGTGGAGCATCCGGTCACGGAGGCGGTGACCGCCATGGATATTGTCAAAGAGCAAATCCGCATTGCCCGCGGGCGCTCGCTCAGCTTCACGCAGGAAGATGTGCAGATGAGAGGTTGGGCCATCGAGTGCCGCATCAATGCC
>DOTA01000174.1 GCA_003513015.1 Chloroflexota bacterium | reverse complement strand
TGAGCGGCGGCTGGGTGATGCGGGCGCACCTGGCCCGGCTGCTGGTCTGGGAGCCGGAGCTGCTGATGCTGGATGAGCCCACCAATCATCTGGATATCGAGATGCTCGAATGGCTGGAAAACTGGCTTAATGATTTTCGTGGCGCAGTTTTGATGATCAGCCATGACCGTACTTTTTTGGAACGCACCGTCACTCGCATTCTCGATCTCAACCCGGAAACGCACAGCATCCGTTCGTATGAGGGCAGTTACAGCGATTACATAGAACAAATCCTGCGGGAGCGCCATAAGCAATGGGATCAATACCGAGATCAGGTGGTTGAGGTTCGGCGTATGCGCCAAGATATTGTCCGGCACAAAGAGAATGCCCGGAATATTGAGATCAACACCACTTCACGGCAGCCGGGTGCTCGGGTATTTGCCAAAAAGGCCGCTCAAAAAGCTAAATCGCGCGAAAAAAAGCTGGATCGCTATCTGGAATCGGATGTGCGCGTGGAAAAACCCAAGGCTGGCTGGCAAATGAAGCTGGAATTTGACGAACCCGCGCATCTGGGAAAGCAGGTGCTCACGCTGGAAAATCTATCTGTGGGCTACTCGGGGTACGAAGCGCTGCTCTCAAATCTCAACCTGCATGTTCAGGGCGGGCAGCGCATCGCCTTCACCGGTTCAAATGGATCGGGCAAAACTACCTTGCTGCGCACCATCGCGGGAGACATCCCACCTTTGGGAGGGCGCGCCACCCTGGGTTCCAGTGTGAAGCTCGGCTATATGTCACAGGAACAGGAGACGCTCGATTCCCAGAAAAATGCCGTGGAAACGATTCAATCCGTGGCAGCTTTCAATCAGACGGAAACACGCAATTTTTTGCATTACTATCTCTTCAGCGGGGAGGATGCTTTGCGCCCCATCGCGCAGTTGAGCTACGGCGAACGCGCTCGCCTGATGCTGGCGCGCCTGGTGGCGCAGGGCTGCAATTTTTTGCTCTTGGATGAACCAATCAATAACCTCGACATTCCTTCGCGGGAACTGTTCGAGCAGGCCTTGACCAGTTTCGAGGGGACGGTACTGGCCGTGGTGCATGATCGCTATTTCATCCAGCGCTTTGCGACCGAGGTGTGGCTGGTGGAGGCGGGGAGTTTGGTGATGGGGTGATACGCGATTGGGTACCAAGTTACTTGGTTTAACCAGTTACCTTGTTGCCTATAATTTTTTACCTGCCAACGCAAGCCATCCCGCTAGATTTTCCAGCAAATTGTGCATTACTTTACGCGTGCCTTCTACAAAAACATCCAGGTTGCCTGCGTAAGCTTCACCGCCCTCAGCCCCCACCAGATCGGTGACGCCGCGCAAGATCAGGCAACGGATTCCGTTGCGAGCCGCCACCCAGGCGATGGCACCGCTTTCCCAATCGCCAGCGATGGCACCGTATTTGGCTTCGAGTTGGGGGATTTCCTCGCTGAGGAGGTCGCGATCCGCGGAAATCAGCAGGGTGCGGATGACATTTTGGGGGTAGGGATCTGCCAGCCAGGAGAGATCAACCTCGGTGGCGTAGTGGGCGATATGCTCGTCAGGATCGCCCATTTGCTCGATAATATCGTAAACCAGGGTTTGTTCCACCAAAATAACGGCGAAACGCTCCACTTCACCGGCAAATCCGCCACAGGTGCCTAGGTTGATGAGCAGATCGGGCCGCCAGCAATCAATTACGTGTTGGGTGGCTCCGGCGGCGGCGATTTTGCCCCAGCCTTGATGGAAGAAAGCGATGGGGTAACTCGGCAACTGGGTAATTGGGGGTTTCGATAGCTGGGTCGTATCGATTTCGAAGCATTCGCCATAGGGCGTGTGGGAAACGGAGACCTGTGGGAAGTATTCCCGCACAACCCGCCACTCGGCATCGGCTGAGATGACTACAATTATTTTAGGCGGCACATTAAACTCCTTAAAAAGTTGAGCACACTAACTTTGGATAGTGTGCTCAGCAACCATTGAAAGTTCTAAAACCGTTACTTTTGATAGCGCACAGTGATGCTGCCAACAGCCTGGCTGATTTGAATGCTCAAATATTCAGTTGTGCCGCGCGCACCGGGGGAATAGTAATAATTGCCCGATTTTTCGAACCCCGTCGGCAGGGAAAGGCCGGAAACGGCCCGACTGATTTCCAGGCGCACAGGCGTATCTTGTGGAATTTCCAGCACCATCTCGCCCACGGCCTGACCAATCTCGACGGCATAATCGCCCTTTGGCAGGGTGATGGTGATTTCGCTCACCGCGAGATCTGCATTCAGACTCTCCAGCATCAGTTCGTCGAGCACCAAGCCCATAGACCCCACACCTAATTTGGTGTCCAGGGCCAGGGGAACGCGGGGGGTCAGGCCCAGATCCCATTGCCAGGATTCATCAAAGGGGAAAACAATCGGGGTATTATGTTCAATCGAATACACGAGAGTGTTCCCGCGCATGCTGGAACTGGTGCGCACGCCCGCACCGTCAGAGGTGCTGACACGGCCCACAATCAGGGCATTCGAATCGGTCAGCGCAGAGAGCGCCAGATCGCCAACCGCCATCGAGATGTTCAGTTCGGCACGCTCAGCTTGACCCAAGGGTTCGTTGATGCTGGTGGCAACCGTAGTTTCGGCGGGCAGGCGCACACCCGCGAGGCCTAAAGCCACGCCTAAAACACCCAAGACCAATAGCGTGGTTGGCAAGGCCAGCCAAATGGAACGGCGGCCCAGCAAAATATCGAGACCCGCTGTCACCAACAG
>DOTA01000056.1 GCA_003513015.1 Chloroflexota bacterium | reverse complement strand
AAAGTTGACCGATTATTTAAATGAGGATTTTCCGATCACGGAGATCACCGAAGAACATGTGCGATCTTTTCTGGCAGAACAAACGGTATCAAAGAAAACCGTGCTGAATTATCATATTGGGTTATCGGCATTGTGGACTTGGGCGGTCGATGAAGGGATCGTTGATATTCATATTATTCGGAAAGTGCGTAAGCCTAAACCAGAAAAAAGGGTCATCAAGCCTTATTCTGAAGCAGAAATTCGAGCGATGTTGAATTCGCTGGGATATTCCAGGGCTTATCACCGACCGGGAAAACAGGAGACCACCCATAAACTTCCGTTTGAAGAGCGCAATCGCGCCATGATTTTATTGCTGCTTGATACGGGAATCCGGGCATCAGAATTATGCGAGTTAAAAATTCATCATATGGACTTGAAGGTGCGGGACATACGGGTGATGGGAAAAGGGGATAAAGAAAGAATCCTGCCATTTTCGGCAAGAACAGGGAAAGCTTTGTGGCGATATCTGTCCACGCGGGAAAATGACGATTTGGGAGAATGGT
Organism: Chloroflexota bacterium; assembly: GCA_003513015.1. Classification (GTDB taxonomy): domain Bacteria; phylum Chloroflexota; class Anaerolineae; order Anaerolineales; family UBA11858; genus UBA11858. The sequence goes on along the minus strand of DOTA01000056.1, from coordinate 5,990 downwards.
TGTTCGTGCGCCGAGATGATTTGCCGTTTGATCGGAGCAGTTTGTTGAAAGTGTTACGAGTGATTGGAAGTCGGGCTGGTGTGCGAGGCGTGAATCTTCACCGATTCAGACATACGTTTGCAATCAATTTTCTGCGGAATGGCGGAGATCCCTGGAGTCTACAAATGATGTTGGGTCATGCCACAATGGAGATGGTAAAGACTTACCTGGCTCTGGCAAATGCGGACTTGGAGAAGAATCATAAGATTGCTTCGCCGGTGGATCATTGGAGGCTGTGAAGGTAGATTAGCAGCACGGCGCAATAAGGTTATCAATACTTTTATGGAAAGAATAAGCGGGGGGCGTTCTGTTCAGCCCGCTGATGTGCGCTTTTGACCTTGTTTTTTTGCTGCAGGCTGCAAGCAGGCCGCGCTTGGCAGGCTTTTGCATTTGATTGGCTGGTGTTCTTTCCAGTCCGATGATGTGCGCTTTTGATCTTTGCGGGATAGGTTGGGGGTGTATGTGGGGGAGGGGTAAAGGGGCGCTCCCCTTGCCCCTATTCCTCCGCATGTTTGACCGGCTGCGCCGGTTTCGGGCAGGCGTAACCTTTGAGCCTTGGCCTTGCTGTTTCAGAACCGGCGAAAGATGCCGGCTGAATCCTACCAGCCACGCCCCGCTCTCGGGCACGGCTGCGGGGGAGGCTTTTGAAAATGATTGTAGCACCCTACATTCACTTCGTGATCCTTCGGGTGTGCTACGCAGCAGGGGGCAGCGCCCCCTCCCGCGCGCAAGCGCCCAAAGTGGATTAAATTCATCCACTTTAATTACCAGCAATCTTTCGCTGGTATAGCCGAGGGGCGCAAGGATCTCGCCTTCAGCTTAAAAAGAAACCCGCCCGGATGTGGGGGTTTTCCGGGCGGGTGCGGCTGGCGCCAGCGTTGGGGGTTGATCTGCTTAGACCGCTTGCAGCTCTCCGATGAAAGTTAAAATCTGTTCGATGGTTTTCATGGCGCGCATGATGGCCGCGAGGGGGTCGGTAGCATATTGGCGAATATAAGCCCAAGTGTTACCGCTGCGATCTCCGCAGGCGTAAAGCTCCATCAAAACGCAAGCGGTAAATTCCGCAATGGTTTCACGTTCTACAGTTCCGGCTTTTTCTGCTTCGGCTTTTCCGTTAATGCGGTAGTGTAGGGCGTGGGCTAGTTCGTGAAAAAAAGTCTTGTAATCTGCGGTGCTGAGTCTGATACGGTCACGGCCTGGGGCATAATCACCGCGCCGATCTCCGGGGGTGGCGGTGTATTGAACTTCAATTCCTAAGGCTTCGGCCAGTTCGTAAAGCGGGGGCAGGGTGGATGGGAACTTTAACGGAGCGGATACAACGGCGCTGGAAAGTGCAATATATTAGCCGCCGGAGATGCGGCGACAAAGTAAAGGGAACAGAGGCGGAGTAATTTTCAGGCCTCTTGAAATCAGCACAAACCGCCGCGGGATGATCCCGCGGCGGTTTGTAAATCAAAGCTCTCTGGGGTTGCTAATTATTATGCGGCACGGTCACAGTGGCGCTGACGAGGGTGCTGTTGCCACAAGCATCGGTAACCCGGTAGATAAGGGTATACACCCGGTCTGTACCGGTGCCCGAGCGTTCAGCCCGCAGCTGGATGGTGAAATTATCAACGATGACGATATCGTTGGGGGTATCACCATCGCCCAAGCCATCATCCGCCTCGTTGGAGGTGACCGAAACCAAGGTGACCGTGGGGGCCGGATCGAAGTTGTCCAGTGCGGTTACCGTGGCCACGACGGTCACATATTTGTGATTGACGGGCCAGAGGGTCTCGGTACTGAGACTGACATCGGCGGTGGGCGCGATGGCATCGCAGACTTCCAGACCAATGACCACGGGATCATGATCGGAATAACGGTAGGCATCGGGGGCGTAGAGCGCATCCTGAGCAGGCAGCTTGAAACTCATATCGTAATCGATGAGATCGGGCTCGTCGGCATTGACGTGCCAGTCGGCCACGCCGGTAACTTGTCCCAGCAGGTTGGCGCTGGCCAGTCCATAATCGAGATATCCGATTTGGCCATCGAAAACGTAAGAGTAAGCATACTCGCCTTGGAATTGGAAGGCTAAATCCGTGTAGTCATCGGCAGTGCCGAGCACATCATCGGGACCGGCCTGGATGGCGTCAATGGGATCTTCCTTATCGTAGGAGTTCAGATCGCCGACGATCAGGAAGTCGGCATCGCCGCTGGCAGTTGGGTCCGTTGCCAGCCAATCCACCAGGGCTTGGGCTGCCAGGGTGCGGGTGAGATTACAGTTGCCCGCGCCATCGCCCAGGTCGGGATCGCCCAGATCGTTACAATCCGATCCCTTGGATTTGAGATGGTTGACGGCCACCGTGAAGATACCGCCAGTGGAACGATCCATGAAGGATTGGGCCAGCGCGGGGCGGTTCTTGGTATCAACGAAACGCGGATCAACAGATGAGTCGAGGATAGCGTAGTTGCCCACCAACGAGACGGAAGCTGGCTGGTAGATCAAGGCCACCTTGATGGCATCGGTACCAATCACACCGGTGTGAACGGAGTCATACGTGCCAGCGCCAAGGGCGGTGTTAAGGGCATCTACCAGATTCTGAACGGCCGCGTCGTTAATATTATTCTCGATCTCCAATAGGCCGATGACATCCGCATCCATGGCAGAAATGGCGGCGATGAGCTTGCCGCGTTGGCGGAGGAACTCTTCGGGAGTGTCCGCGCCGCGACATTCCATATTTTGGGAAGGGCCGCAGATCCAGTAACTTGTGCCCTGGTCAATCGTCGAGAAGTAATTGAGCGTATTCATGGAAACAACCTTCAGGTTGCCACCAACTTCTTCCGGTTGAGCAGTGCGTGGATTCGTATTAGTGTAATCAGCGCCTTGTGTAGGCTGGATGCGATAGAGGCCGAAAGAGTAGTCCAGGATGCCGGTTACGTTGGCAACCGTATCACCACCACGGAACAGGTTGCTTAGATCGAAGATGCCTCCATTCGGATGAAGGGCCGGGTCCGGGTTCTGAACCGAGCGACCATCGTCGAGGGTGATCTTATCCAGCAGGAAGGCGGTAGCCGCGGCAATGGAATCTGGGCCGGGCTCGAATTCGGCGGTGGGGGTCTGGTGCCGCTCGGAGGTCAACACGATCTCGCCGAAGCGGTCGTAATTGAAGTATTCAGAAATAACGAGCGCTTGCGGGAAGGTCACTAACATACCTTCGTAGGCTTCAAAGTTATCCAGATTTGTTACAGGCAGAGACAGTTGGGCAGCCGCGGGTAAGGCGTTGCCGGTGGAACAGACCCAAATTTGAGCGGCTGAGATTTCGGTTAGGCCATTGTATTCAGATACCGCACCCCGCACGCGCACGGCGTCACCCACGGCAACATCGATACCGCCCGGGGCATAGACAAAGATGCCGTCAGAGGTGGCGACGTTAGCATCACCGGTGGGATCTTGAACGTGGAAACCGTTGAAGTCACCGTTATCTAGTGAAGCATTGTTTTGGAAGTCACCGACCACGAGGCCTTCAATCGCTACTTCGCTACCAACCAGCGGGCTGGCTAAACCGCTGCCTTGAACGGCATAAATTGGGGTGAAGGGATCGCCGCAGGCTTCGGGGAGTGGAGGCGGTGTACAACTGTTTTCAGCACCGGGGGTGCTGCTATCAGTAAAAGTGAAATCAACGTTGTTTTGATTAGTATCGACGCCGTTCGGGCAACGCGAGATGCTGCCATCGAGGCCGTTATCGGCAAGCCCAGCGCCTGAACCTTCGGTATAAGGAGCGGCCGTGTCACCTTCATAACTGACAGCATCGATCAGCGTGCCGTTGAAGCTCAAGGCAACCGCATCGGGTGCGCCATTCTGGATCAGGTTTGTGTCAGGGGAAACATCCAAGTTACAGTTTGCGACCGTGGCAGTGTTGGCACAAACGACGAAGTAACCGCCAGCCGCGAGCGTGTAACTTGAAAGATCAATAGACAAGTAAACAGTGCCGCCATTACCGTTGACCAGATCGAGCGTCCAGCCAGTCAGATCGGTGGCAACAGGGCCATGATTGAAAATTTCTACGAATTCAGCGGCATCTGTGCCGGGCTGATCGTAGTCGATTTCATTAATGACTAAATCTGTATTGGGAGCCACGCAATTGCTGGACTCAGCAAGATTGGCTGCACCCGGAGTGGAACAACGCAGGCTGAAATCCGCATTGTTCTGATTTGTATCGACCCCATCAGGAAAGCGTGAAATGCCAGCATTCTCTACAGCGGGGTTATCTTCCAACCCTGCGCCGGAGCCTTCCGTATAGGGAGCGCCGGTATCGCCTTCATAACTGACGGCGTCAACCAAAGTTCCGTTGTGAAGCAGGCCCGCGCCATCGGGCGCGCCATTCTGAACAAGGTTGCTATCAGGTGAGACATCCAGATCGCAGTTTGCGACATTGGCGGCATCACCGCAGACCACGAAATAATCACCCACTGCAAGAGTCACGGAAGGCAATACATAGGACTGATAAACTGCGGCGCCGCCGCCGGTGCCATTGACCAGTTCCAAAGTGAATTCGCTTAAGTCGGCGCTGACCGTGCCGACATTCTTGATTTCGACAAACTCAGCAGTATCTGTGCTGGGCTGGTCATAATCAATTTCGTTGATGACCAAAACCGGGTCAGGTGCGGGCCCGCCTGAAAAGGTCTGGCCTGTATTTACAGCACCAAATGTATTGGCCTGCTCACCAGCCCACGTAAAATCAGCATCGGTCGTACCAGAGCCTATCAGTTGGAGTGAGTTACCAACTGCACCAGAGCCATTCTCTGAAACCCCGATATCTGTGCTGAGCATTCCAATTGCGGGACCATCGGCGGCAGTGATCGTGCCTTCATAGCTGAGGAACTGGACTACCGTATTGGTTGCATCAACTAAGGCAATCCCATCCGGTGAGCCATTCTGGATGCCATTGGAAGGATAGGTTAGGACAACTGTGCCGTATCCACCTTGCTGGTCGGCAATAACGCCGCTTAGGGCATCCGTATCGTAAACCAAACTATTTGAGCCGTTATAGAGCACGATGCTCCAACCGGTCAGGTCTGTGCCAGCAGGCCCAGCAATTTCAACAGCTTCACCAACATCTGTGTTGGCATTGTCGTAGTGGATCTCGTTGATGAACACACTTGAATCAGCACGAACTTGCTGAACCTGTGCAACCATTAGCGCTAAGCAGAGGGCTAGAATCACAAAGCTTACTGTTAAAATCTTCAATCGTTGGGCCATAATGAACTCCTATATCGTGGTTTTATATGAAATTGCTGAGATAAGGATTTATTCAGGACTGATTGTAGATGAGACCTGACAAAATTGCAAGGTCGGGTTGAGATCTAAGGCGATAAGTGATGAGAGGGCGTCAGAGGGGGGGGCTTATTGAAGCGTAGGCGCGGGCCGGGGCGGCGTGGTTTTGCGAGAGCAAAGCGCCGGGGGCCTTTGGGGGGCAGGGGTTTGCCCCGCTTTGCTTGCGCTGGCGGGTGGTGTGCTGTCCAGCCCGCCAGGGCAAGCTGGATTTGGCTTGGGGGATTGGCGGGAGAATCAGGGCGGGTGGAGAATATATCCCAACTCTCCTGAGTTGGGATGGCGCCATCCGCGCAAAAACACGACCGCCCAACTCCCCCCGCAGATTAAACGCCTGGTGTTTTTCCAGGCGGGACAGATAGGCGGCGCAGGTATGCGCCGCGGAGAAAAGCCAAGAGTAGAAAGATCAGGCCAACGATCAAAGTGATGGATGAGTAGCCCCGGCGCTCCTGCATTGAGGCCCAACTTCTGCCGAAGTTGGATAGCAGATCCCACTCCGCTACGCTGCGGGGACAGGTGCTCACGGCCGAACACTCGCTCTGCTTAGGGTTGCCGAGGCGCGAAGAATATGCACTCGGTTTAAAAGCGACCGCTACCGAAATATCTTCAAATTTTAGGTAGTGGTTCAAACAAAATGTTT
>DOTA01000467.1 GCA_003513015.1 Chloroflexota bacterium | reverse complement strand
GTGACAATACAACAAATCTCCTTGCTGAAATATGTCTATTTACCGACTCTCCACAAATAACTCATGTGGCGGTTATCCATTTCTTGTATAAAAAGTGGCTTTAGCAGATTTGGCTTAACCGAAGAATCAAAAAAAGTCTGGCTTGCACAGGCCAGACTTTTTTAAGTTTTTAAATTCATTTAGTGAAATACCTTGTTGGGAGTTTCAAATCTCCGAGAGCGGCCAATTGGGCAGCACATCCATATCCAGGGAATCGCGCTGACCCGTCCAGAAACGAAAGCAGCCTAACCCGGCTATCATGGCGGCATTATCGGTACACAGCGAGATGGGGGGTATGTGCACAGGCAATGGCGAGCGAGTCATAAAAGCCTCACGTAAAGCTTTGTTGGCCGAAACTCCACCGGCGACCAAAATCGCTTTGGCTTCAAATTTCTTGGCAGCTTGCAAAGTTTTAACCACCAACACTTCAACCACAGCTTCTTGAAAGCTGGCGGCGAAATCTGCCACGGGGATTTCTGCACCCAGTTCCTCCATATCGCGCACTACGCGCAATACTGCAGTTTTCAAACCACTGAAAGAAAAATTCCAGGTGCCTTCCAGCCAGGCGCGCGGGAATTGAGTCCCGCTGGGGTCTCCGCCCGCCAGCACCACCTTTTGGATGGCTGGCCCTCCGGGGTAGGGCAGCCCTAGCAAACGGGCCACTTTATCGAAGGCCTCCCCAGCGGCATCATCGAGGGTCGCGCCCAGGTGTTCGTAAGTCAGGTGATCGCGCATTAAAACCAACTCGGTGTGGCCGCCCGAAACGATTAATGCCAGCAACGGGAATTCCGGTTCCGCAGGGATATCCGCCTCCCCATTGGCTTTGTAGAGCCAGGCCGAATACAAATGCCCTTCCAGGTGATTTACGCCAATCAGCGGTAGGCCACTCCCGATGGCTAATCCCTTGGCGGCATTGATCCCCACCACCAGGGATCCGGGCAAACCTGGTCCGCGGGTGACGGCAATTCCATCGAGATCGCTCAAATTCAGGTGTGCTTCGCGTAAAGCCTGTTCGATGATGGGATAAATCGCCAGAATATGCTGGCGCGAGGCCACCTCGGGAAAAACCCCGCCATACTGGGCGTGCAAATCAACCTGTGAAGCGACCACATTCGAGAGGATGGCGCGGCCATTCTCTACCACTGCCGCGGCAGTCTCGTCGCAAGATGATTCAATCCCTAAAATGCGGCAATCGGGTTTGGAAATTTGTTGATCAGCCATTGGCGAATTACTCATACCGGTTTACCTGTCTACTTGATTAACCTTTGAGCGGCAAGACCAAATCCAGAGGATAATCGGCCAGAATTTCAAAGCTGCCATCCGCATGAACGGCTACCGAATCTTCCAGGCGGCAGCCCATCCCCTTGGATGGATAATATAATCCCGGTTCGATGGTAATCACTGCGCCAGGCGCGAGCAAATCCTTTTCGCCTGCCCCACTACCCGACCAGGGCGCTTCGTGGATGTTTAAACCCAGCCCGTGGCCTACGCTGTGAACGTAACCCTCCTGCACACTGGAATCGTCCTTGATGGTGGCGTGCCCCTGATTTTCAAAGAGGTCGCAGGTCAAATCCTGGTAGGCCTTAAAAGGCACGTTGAGCCTGAGTTGCTCCATGAGATCTTGATAGACCGAATAAACATCATCGTAGATCGCCAAAACTTCATCGGGCGCGTAGCCTAAACACCAGGTACGTGTGAAATCATAATGGTAGCCGCCGCCTGCCTCGCAAGGGTAAATATCGAAAACGATGGTCTTGCCCAGGGCCATCACATCCGTGGGCGTACCGGTGCTGTGCGGCACCCCAGCATCGCGCCCAATTGCAAAAATTGTACCATGCGGGTTTTCCACACCTTTCTCGGCCAGCCATAAATTGATTTTGCCTTTCACATCGCCAATCGTCAGCGGCTGCCCATCGTTTTTGACCAGCATTTCATCTTTGACTTTGTGGGAGGTCAGAAAATCGGCTACCTGCCCTACCACTGCGGTGGTAATCACACCCATCTGGCGGATGCGATTGATCTCGTTGGCATCTTTGGTGGACATCGCTTCCAGCATCATCGAATTGCGATCCGTTTCACCGACAATTTCCAAATCGGGCATGGCGGCCTGCAAGGCTGAAAGCACCGCAAAGTTTGCGCCGATCTCGCCTTTGCCATACACCGCCAAACGTCCGCGGCTGATACCCTGATCCGCTAACATGGCTTTGTAACGCAGCGCGGTGGCTTTGATGGTATCGCCTCCGGCCTGTTTGAGCAACGATCCCCAGTTGTAATCGACAAAATTTTTGGTTTTCAGTCCGGTGGCTGCGGCCTCGTCGCGCTCCATGGGGTTGTGATAGAGCACAGGGCCTGCACCGCGCGGCTTGATCAAATCAGCGCTGGTGATGTGCCCACCACCGGTCAGATAGTACATAGCCGGGTTGTGCTGCGCCGGGCCGGTAATCAACATGGCATCAAAATTGCGTTCTTGCATTAAGCGGTCGAGCTCAGTTTTCATAGGGATTTACCTTTCATTTTTAACGCGAATGGCGCGAATAGACGAATTTCGCGAATTTTTAATAGATGTGTTCACCACGCGTTCATATTGTACTTTGGGTGAGCCAAAGTTAATCACAATTGCTAACCGGAGACCGGTAGCTTTGAGATACGATAGCGCTTGTTGTTGATGAATGGCGGTAATCTCAGAAATCGCTTTGAGTTCCAAAATTACTTTGCTATCAACGAGAATATCAAGAATATGCTCTCCGATTTTTTGCTCCCGATAATGAACCGGCACGCGTATTTGAGTTTCAACTCGATGTCCCCGCGCTTCCAACTCCAGTACCATTGCGGCTTCGTAAATTGATTCCAGAAATCCCGGCCCCAATTCATTTTGAACCGCAAATGCCGCATTCATGATTTGATATGAGAGTTCTTCTTCAATGATGGTTGTGCTCATAAAATAACCATTCGTTCTATTCGCTAATTTGCGGCATTCGCGTTAAAAATCCCTAAGATTGCCTGGAGTAAAATTTCATCTTGTTCCGGGAGGATTGTACGGGGATCGAGGACGACGCGGTCGTCCTGAATGCGGGCTATAACCGGGGGATGGGATTCTCTCAATTGTTTTAGGAGTTTCACCGGCCTGGAATTTGGGAGGGCCAGCAACCAGGTGGGCAGTACCTGCCCCGGGAGGGAACCCCCGCCCACGGTGGATTCCCCAGGGATGGCCACACCCACCCCGAGAGCGGCAATCCACCCCAAAATCCGGGTATGCAGCTCCTTTTCGGGGGCAGCAATCATCTGCCAGACGGGAATCTCTCGGATGGCCTCATCCTTCAAATAATGCAATAAAGTCGCTGAGAGCGCGGCCAAAGCCAGTTTGTCGGCCCGGAGGGCGCGTGCCAGGGGATGTTTTTTGAGCTTGGCGATCAAATCTGCTCGCCCGACGAGGATGCCTGCCTGGGGGCCGCCGAGCAATTTATCGCCGGAGAAGGTGACCAGGTCGGCACCCGCGGCCAGGGATTCTTGCACGGTGGGTTCGTGACCGAGGCCGTAGGGCGCGGTGTCGATCAGGGTGCCGGAGCCGAGATCATCCACCACAGGCAGGCCCGCGGCGTGGGCCACGGTGCAAATTTCGGGCAGTTCCGGCTCGGTGTGGAAGCCCACGATGGCGAAATTGGAGCGGTGGGCGCGCATCACAAGGGCGATAGGCTGCTCGTCGATAGCTTGCTGGTAGTCGCTCAGGTGCACGCGGTTGGTGGCTCCGATTTCGATCAGTTTTGCGCCCGATTGCGCCATCACATCGGGGATGCGAAAACCGCCGCCGATTTCGACCAGTTGGGTGCGGGCGATGAGGGCGCGGCGACGTTTGGCCAGGGCGGTGAGCGCCAGCAGCACCGCCGCGGCGTTGTTATTGACTACCAGGGCGGCCTCGGCCCCGGTGAGGCGCACGAGCATCTCTTCAGCGTGGAGTAGGCGGGAGCCGCGCTGGCCTTTGGCGAGATCATATTCCAGGTTGGAGTAGCCGAGAGCGGCTTCGCTAGCAGCCTTCATGGCTGCGTTGCTAAGCGGCGCACGCCCTAAATTGGTGTGTACGATTACGCCGGAGGCATTGATCACGGGGTGTAGCGTGGGCGCAGTCCATTTTTGCAGTTGGGTTTCCGCTTGCTGGAAAATTTCGGTTTCAGTGGGAATTTGTTGCGTATTTTTAAAAGCAGTGCGCGCCGCCTCAAGGGTGGCGCGCAGCGCTTCCAGCGTGAGCGGGCGGCCATATTCGGCGATCAGCGCCGAGGCGCTTGCGCGGTTCAGCAGTTTATCAACAGAAGGAAGATTGCGTAAATCAGACATTTGGGGAGTGAAGTAGAGAATGCGGAGTTTTATGTCCCGCACTCGTCAATCGTAATTCTGAATTCATCCGGGTTCCCAGTGGCTTCTTTCGCGCAAGCGAATTAGGAATTCCACCAGTGCCAAGCCTAAGGCCAGCAGTAAGATCAGTGACAGGCTGAGTACCCGCCCCAGTTGCAGCCAGGCCAGGGTCGCAAAGTAGATGCCTACCAGGATGGCTTCACGCAGGATGGTGTCGCTGCTGGCCGGGGGTTGGGTGGGGAAGCGCAGATTCAGGAAGGCGGCGATGGGTAAACAGACCCCGGTGATGGCTAAAACGCTCAAGAAAAAGAAGAGCCAGCGAGGCCAAAGGGTTGGCAGCGTGAAAATAAATAGATATGCTAAACCACCCCAGCCGATAATGGTCAGGATAATGGTTGTTGGAAGAGTGGAGCGAATCGAAGGTGAGTTCATTTTACGCGAGGCCGATCGGATTGTTGAAGATTCTATCACAGGCAAGCCTTTCTTCGGGTCGGATGGAAAAATAATAAAACCTCCGATATATAAATATCAGAGGTTTCTTTGAAATCGAAAATTTCTAACCGATTTTAGGGATTTAGCGTAAACGAATCCATAAAATTAGCAACTTCCCCTGCGGGCAGCGCACCTTTGCCGCCGATGGCGATGAGTTGATACATCTTGCCATCCACGATGAAAATACGCAAAACGCCTTCGCCGCCCCCGCTAATGGCTTCCTCTGGGATAGCGAAGGCGATATGGCGGCCCGGATAACTATCGATCGAAATTTCATCTTCGCTGGTCAGCACACCGCCGATATTTTCAAGTGCGCCATCTCGGCCACCATCGAGCATTAGCTTGAGGGAGGCCTCATCTGAGAGGCTGGCAATTTCTTCGGGCATTTGGTTGAACATCACTCCATAGGCCGCATCCCCTTTTTCAACCATGTAAATGTACATATCAATATCACCGGCATCACTAGATACGGTTTGTACCTGTTCTGCGGGTGTGGAGGGAAGCTGCACGCTAAAGTGGCCGATCTCAGAAGTAAACTCTGGCCAGGCTGGTGCTGGCGTGACAGTAGGAGCCTGGGGGGTGGCCGAGCCGCCGCAGGCGCTGAGGAGCAAAATTATGATTACAGAAATGATTAATTTGGTTTTCATCTACACGCTTCCTTGACTGGTTTTTAAGATAGCGGATTATACCGTAAAAAAGTACATTGAAATTCCAATAGAATTTCAATGTACTATAAACACCCTCACCATAGGCTGGAAATCGTTGATAGTATTCTATTTCGTTAAAGGAGAACACAAAAATGAAGTTACGGTTCATCATAGCCATCATCTTCGTATTCCTCCTGGCTGCTTGCGGAGGTACCCCTACGGCCCCCACGGAGGTTCTTGCCCAACCCACAGGTGCTCCTGCTCCCACAGAAGCGCCAACTCCCACCAATACCGCGCAACCTACACCTGCTGGGCCGATCATCTTCTTCGATGATTTCAATGGCAGCCTCGATCCCTCCTGGAGTTGGATCAACGAAGACCCCGAGCGCTGGACCCTTACCAAAGATGGCTGGCTCGAAATCAACGCTGCCAACCCCGGATTTGTGGCCGAAGATGGCGGCGATATTCGCGAGATCAATGTGTTAGCCAGGCCTGCGCCCGAAGGTAGTTTCGTGTTCACTACCCGCTTGTTTTCCAGCCCCGATGAAAACTTCCAACAAGCCGCTATCTACATTTATGAAGATCAAAATAACTATGTGGCGCTCAACATCGGTTATTGTGCGCCCTGTGCGGTAGGCGGGCCGGGCTTTTTCATGGAAACTTTCATCGACAACAATCCCTTTGAGGATGCTTACATGATCGCCCGCGACCCCGCGTTGACCGATGTTTATTTGCGTTTGGTAAACCAGGATGGCAGCATTACCGGTTATTACGCCAGCGAATATGGTGATTGGCAAAAAGTAGGCGCTTTTGGCAACTATGTCGTTTTCCACCCCGTTGGGGTTCGAGTTGGTGGTGCCCAGGCCAACCAGTTTAAAATCGAAATAGTTGCCAAAAGCGCCTACTTTTTGCCAATCACCATTTTCGCTGGCGTAATAAC
>DOTA01000246.1 GCA_003513015.1 Chloroflexota bacterium | reverse complement strand
GGCGATTACCATTGAAACGATGGGGAAGATTTTTCTGGCACGCATAGCGGCGGCCTCCTGGCAGAGATAGGGGATAGTTTGATTTTACCAAAGGGTTCTTGATTACTTGACGTATAATAGCATGAGCAACCTCTTCGAGTTCATTGGNNGGCGCTTGCCTGGTGACGATCAACCATTTGGGGATTTTTGATGCCCCCCTGGGATTCATTTTATTCGACCGGGATGATGCCACCGGGTTGGTAGCGCTCAAACATAAGAGCAACCCCTTTCTGCGTTGGTTCGTCACCCAGGTAGATGGCATCTGGATCGACCGCGATCGCCTCGATCTTCAAGCCATTAAAACAGTACGCACCTATCTCAAAAAAGGCTGGCTAATAGGGATCGCTCCCGAGGGCACGCGCAGCCCCACCCATGCCATGATCGAAGCCAAACCCGGCGTGGCCTTTTTGGCCGACAAGGTCGATTGCCCGATTGTCCCCGTGGGCATTAGCGGCAGCGAAAATAGTTTAAAACGGATGTTTACGTTGCAGCGGCCCAAAATCACCGTGAATGTGGGAGAACCATTCAAACTCCCCCCCATTGACCGCAAAAATCACGAAGCCTCGTTAAAACGCAATACCGATGAAATTATGTGCCAAATTGCCGCACTATTACCGCCGCAGTATCGCGGCGTTTATGCCGATCACCCCCGCCTGATAGCGTTGCTCAATCAGCGCGTGTAAGTAAGCATGTATCGTTTCAAATTCAACAAACCACATCCCCGCCAACTGTTGGAATCCACGATCTGGCAGTTATCACGAATATCCTTTCAAACAAATACGGACAAAGCCCATGAATTTACCTCTGACTTTGACCTTTTACATCTTGGCCGCCGTTGGTATCTCGAAAAGTGGGTTTGGTTCCGGGATTGGGGTGCTAGGCGTGCCCCTGATGTCCCTGGTAATTCCCCCCGCCCAGGCCGCCGCCATTATGCTGCCGCTCCTGTGCGTGATGGATATTTTCAACGTTTTGCACTATCGTCGCCGCCGCTTTGACCGCGCCAACCTGATCATTTTGGTGCCCGCGGCCTTGCTTGGCATTTTGGTGGGGACTTTCACCTTTCGCTATCTTTCCGATGCCCATATTCGCATCCTGTTGGGCGTGATCTCGATTTTATTCGTGGGGAATTTCTTCCGCAAAAAACAAGAAGGACAGCCCGCGGTTGGGCCAGATCGGGTTAAAGGCAGTCTGTGGAACACGATTGCCGGTTTCACTAGCTTCGGCGTGCATGCCGGTGGCCCACCTGTGAACATTTATTTGTTACCCCAAAAATTAGACAAAACCATCTTCGTGGGTACTACCGTGGTTTTCTTTGCCATCGTCAACTACGTCAAACTGATCCCCTATGCTCTGTTGGGGCAGTTGAATGGTGACAGCATTTTCTCGCCCCCCTCGATTCCCCTATTTTCGCCGCCAAAAGCCTGATTAACCGGGATTGGAGGGCGAAAATAGGGGAATGGCCGCAGGCCAGGGGGTCAGGGCCGCACGTGATTCTCACCGATGATGACCCACTTGTAAGTGGTCAGTTCTCGCAGGGCCATAGGTCCGCGGGCATGTAAGCGCTGCGTTGAAATCGCCACCTCCGCCCCCAAGCCCAGTTGACTGCCATCCGTGAAACGCGTGCTGGCGTTGACATACACCGCCGCTGAATCCACCTCTGCGATGAAGCGTTCGGCGTGGGCTTGATCGCGGGTCAGGATGCCATCCGAGTGGCCGGTGCTGTGGGTTTCGATATGGGCGATGGCGGCCCCTAAATCGGGCACCACCTTAAGGCCCAGGATCAGCGCTAACCATTCAGTGGAGAAATCTTCGGGGCCGGCGGGCATTACCGAGGCCGGTAGCCCTCCCAAATCCATAATTTTCAAGGCCTCGGGGTCCGCCCGAAAGCTGACGCCAGCCTTTTGTAGGTGATCCACCAATTGGGGCAGAAAATCCGCGGCGATCATCTTGTGAACCAGCACGGTATCGAGGGCATTGCAAACCGAGGGGCGCTGCGTTTTGGCGTTGTGGATCACCCTGAGNNGGGATGCGGCTGTTTTGGCGACAGAAATCGTGCAGGCTTTGCCCGCCGCGGGGAATCAGAATATCCACATAATCGGAGAGTTGCAGCAGTTCCATGACGCGCGCCCGGTCGGGATCGTCGATGAATTGGATGGCATCGGCGGGCAGGTTGTGGCGGCTGAGGGTTGCGCGAATGACGGCCACCAGCGCCCGGTTGGAGCGCAGGGTTTCGCGGCCGCCCCGCAGAATAGCGGCATTGCCCGCTTTGAGCGCCAGGCCGGCCACATCGACGGTAACATTGGGGCGCGCTTCGTAGATCACGCCGATCACGCCCAGTTGCACGCGCTGTTTGCGGATTTGCAGGCCATTGGGCAGGGTGCTGGCTTCGATGATTTCACCGATGGGGTCGGGCAGGGAGGCGGTATTGCGCAATTCGGCGGCAATGCCTGCCAGGCGGACGGGGTCGAGAGTCAGGCGGTCGAGCAGGGCGGGGGTCAACCCGGCTTGCTGGCCATCGGCGACATCCTGGGCGTTGGCCGCCAAAATGGATTCGGACTGGGCCAGCAATTCATCGGCCAGGGCGTTGAGCAAGGCGTTTTTTTGCGCGGTGCTGGCACGCCCTACAATGCGAGCGGCCTGCCGGGCGCGTTTTCCCATTTCGATTAACATCGTTTTTTCTCCTGTGGAGCGCATTCGAAACTTATGGTACGGTTTTGATGCCACTTACGTGAAACTTTCGATACACACTTATTTTGGGACACGGATAAACACTGATTTCACGGAAAAATCCGTGTTTATCCGCGGAATCCGTGTCCAATTTT
>DOTA01000330.1 GCA_003513015.1 Chloroflexota bacterium | reverse complement strand
GCAGGCGGGGATGCCGTAATCGGCCGCGCGCTGAACGATCTTCTTCGCCACTTCGAAGCGGACGTCGATGTCCGTCGAGATGCCGGTGTCGTCGTTACAGATCGCCACCACCGCGGCACCGTGTTTCTTCACCAGCGGCAGCACGCGTTCGAGCCGTTCTTCCTCGCCCGTGACCGAATTCAGCAGTGCCTTGCCCTGGTAGGCCGCCAGCCCGGACTCCAGCGCTTCGACCACCGAGGAGTCGATCGACAGCGGCACGTCGGTGACTGACTGCACCAGCCTGACTGCACGGGCCAGCAGGGCTGGTTCGTCGGCCAGCGGGATGCCGGCATTGACGTCGAGCACGTGGGCGCCTGCCTCGACCTGTGCCAGCGCATCGCTGATCACACGCGAGTAATCGCCGTTTTTCATCTCCTCGGCAAGGAGCTTGCGACCGGTGGGGTTGATGCGCTCGCCGATGATCACCGTGGGTTTGTCGCGCTGGATTTCAACGGTTTTGGTTTTTGATGAAAGGGTGGTCATTAGGTTTAGGCTCATGGTTTTTTTTGCTCCGGTCAAATTTTAGATAGTAGGAGTTTTCCTCGTCGGGATTGTACCAGCACAGGAGAACTTAGAACAGAAATTGGGAAAATCGAGTTGTTCGGGGGAATACGAACAAAGGCAAGTAAAACATCTGTGCAAGGGGGCGAATCCAGTGTATGCAGTCGTTCTCCCTGATATTTTTTATAAGACTCTATGCTTTTTCGATCACCAATCCTTGCCGCACAACCTTTGGCTGGTAGATTTGGGTATTTTTTAGCTCAGCCGTATGAATAGTTTGCTCCCAGGCTCGCCTGAGTTGATTTTCTGTACCGGGCTGAACTAACGCAAACACCGAGCCGCCGCTGCCCGCACCGGTCAGCTTGGCTCCTAAGGCGCCATTTTCTAAAGCCGTTTGGATCAGTAGATTATTAGCCCAACCGGCGCCATCTGCGAAACCGCAGTAGCTCATCATCGCATCGACCAGATGGTGATTCTCGTTCATCAGGCGGCCAAAATTTTGCCAATCCCCTTGCAGCAGGGCAATTTTACCGCGCCAGGCCGTTTCCCAGGCTTGCGACATATAACACACCATGGGGGGAGTCGGTCCGCCTGTCGCTGCCCAGGCATCATATTCCGCCACGTAGCGCGGGCGCATTTGTCCGTGCACATCACCGGAATTGTGCTGAATGCCACTCGAAACAGCCACCAGCGAAAGTCCCTCAACCCACGTATCCAGGCGTTCGTAAGTCACATAGGGTTCTTCATGCAACGTTTTTTGGTGCAACTTGCCGTGATAATCCAGGTAAGCCAAACCGCCAAAGAGCGGCACATAACGATCTGCAAACCCGCAGGTGATACCCAGTTCTTGCGCTTCCACCCGTTGGGTCAGTTCCGACAAAACGTAATCGTTGTGTACTCGCGGGTCAAGATCGTAAAAAGCGCGCAAGGCTCCCAAAGTCAGCAATACAAACAGGGTCGAGCCACCCAAACCCGATTGACGGGGTACTTCCGTCCAAACGGAGAACCTGAAGCCCTTGTGGGGCAGTTTTTCCCTAAATTCGGAGCTAAAACCCCAGAGACGATTGATCCCACCCTTCACCAGATCGAGGCTCCCCTGATAGGGTAGGGGAATCTGTGAAGGCGTAAAAACCTGCGAGGCCAGTGTTTTCCATCCAGCGGTATCCTTTTCCAGATGTTCGAGGATGATGACATCGGCGCTTTCGATGGTGGAATGCGCATAGAGATCAACTGCGGCGGAGATAGTAGCGAAATCACCCTCGTTAGCATCGGCAGGATTGCCTAGAATGTTGATGCGAGCGGGAATTTTGAGTTGGAAGGGCATAATTTTTTTATTCCTGACAATGGGATGAACGTGGGCAATTTTACCCCAAGAAAAAGCTCTGGTTTCATTAGAAATCAGAGCTTTTTCTGGAATTTGGGCGTGATTCTGTTATTTCAGGCAGCCACGGCCTCTTGGGCGAACTCAAAACCCTTACGCATGGCATCCACATTGGCTGGCAGCCATTGCTGCTTGCGCGGCGGCAGATGATCTTTGAGGGCCTGTTCGAGAGCTTCCACCGAGAGCACCGGCAGGTGCGCTAACAGCGCGCCCACGGTGACCATGTTCGTCATTTGTTTGTTGCCCAGTTGTTCAGCGATCTCGTTGGCTGGGATGAGCACACCTTTGATGTCGCTGCGCACCAGTTCGCGGTTCATCAGAGATTGATTGGCGATCAGGATGCCCCCCGCGGGGATCACCTTTTCATATTTATCCACGGAGGGCAGGTTTAGCCCGATCACGGCGTAAGGGCTGCGAGTCACCGGGGAGCCAATGATGCTATTGGAAATGATCGTGGTGCAGTGGGCGGTGCCGCCGCGCATTTCTGGCCCATAAGAAGGAATCCAGGTGACCTGATAGCCATTATCCATGGCAGCATAGGCCAAGAGTTGGCCAGCGAAGAGTGTGCCTTGCCCGCCAAAACCGGAGATGATGATGCTGTATTCTTGTGTCATGCGCTTCTCCTAAACTTTCAGGTTGGCAATTGCTGGGTGAACTTTGAAATCATCCAAGGGGAAGACCGGCACCATATGATCGGCAATGAAGGTCAGCGCTTCGTTAGGTGTCACTTTCCAGTTGGTTGGGCAGGATGAAAGCAGTTCGACCATTGAAAAGCCCAGGCCGTGTTCCTGGGTTTCGAAGGCCAAACGAATGGCCTTCTTGGCTTTGCGAATATTAGCCGGGTTGTGCAGGCTACGGCGCACGATGTAGCCTGCACCATCCATCGTAGCCAGCATTTCCGACATGCGGATGGGGTAACCGCTGAGTTCCACATCGCGGCCATTGGGGGATGATGTGGTGCGCATCCCCGGCAGGGTGGTGGGGGCCATTTGCCCGCCAGTCATGCCGTAAATGGCGTTGTTGATGAAAATCACAGTGATGTTTTCGCCGCGCGCCGCCACGTGCATGATCTCAGCCATGCCAATGGAAGCCAGATCGCCATCGCCCTGGTAGGTGTAGACGGTGCGGTCAGGCAAGACGCGTTTAATGCCGGTGGCCATGGCAGGAGCGCGCCCGTGGGCGGCTTCCACATAATCGGTGTTGAAATAGTTGTAAGCAAACACTGAGCAGCCCACCGGAGCTACGCCGATGGTTTTTTCGCGCAGGCCCATTTCATCAATCACTTCGGCGACCAGGCGATGCGCGATCCCGTGGGTGCAGCCGGGGCAATAGTGCGTGATGGCATCCGACAGGGATTCGGGACGTTGATAAATCAAATCCATGGTTTGTTTTTCGGCTAGCATCATTTACCTTCCTCGATCAGTTTTTCCAGGCGATCTAACCATTCTGCCCGGACTTGCCCATTGATAACGGCTTCATTTGTGTTGACACGGCGGATTTCATCGAGAATTTCATCCGGGAAGGGGGTTACACCGCCCATGCGCCCAAAAAATTCTACTGGCACGCGCCCTTGCACAATGCTCTGAATGTCATCCAGCATCATGCCGGAGTTCATTTCAACCACTAAAATGCTTTTGACATGCTTAGAAAGGTCTTCGATTTGCTTCTTGGGGAAGGGAGCCAGCGTGATGGGGCGGAACAAACCCACTTTGATGCCTTCTTCGCGAGCCTGATTGATGGCCGAGGAGGCCACTCGACCGGCAGTGCCAAAGCCAATCACGGCAATTTCGGCGTCATCCAGGAAATATTCTGTGTAGCGCACCTCGTTTTTTTCGATTTCCATCCAGCGGCGCACCAGGCGGATGTTGGTGACTTCCTCGTCTTTGGGATCGATGTAGATGGATGAAAGTGAACGTGCCGCACGCCCTTTAGCGCCATTGACGGCCCACTCGGGCACATCTTTGGGCAGGGGGCGCATCGGCGGCAATTCGGCAGGCTCCATCATTTGCCCGATATTGCCATCGACAATCACATGAACCACCGAGCGGTATTTATCTGCTAAATCGAAAGCCAACCCGATCTGATCAATGGCCTCTTGCACGCTAGCCGGGGCCAGCACAATCGGGAAGTAATCGCCATGTCCGCCGCCTTTGACCATCTGGTAATAATCTCCTTGGGATGGAGCGATATTGCCCAAGCCGGGGCCGCCACGCATTACATTGACAATCACAGCAGGAACTTCGGTGCCGGCGATATAAGAGATGCCCTCCATCATCAGGCTGATGCCCGGGCTGGAGGAGGCCGTCATGGCACGTTTGCCGGTGCAGACTGCGCCATAAACCATGTTGATGGCAGCCACTTCGCTTTCGGCCTGCACAAAAGCCCGACCCAATTCGGGCATGCGTTTAGCCATATGCTCTAAAAATTCGGTGGAAGGGGTAATCGGATAGCCAAAGAAGCCCTCACATCCGGCACGTATAGCTGCTTCTGCGAAGGCTTCATTTCCTTTTAGTAGTTGTTTTGCCACATCAACCTCCTAGGCGTTAATCGCTACTTTATTTTTTTGCCGGGCTTCCCGGTAAACCGTGATAGCGGCATCTGGGCAAACGATCGCACAGATGTTGCAACCTGTGCAGCCTGCTGTGATCAATCTGGCGGGATGGTAGCCTTTGGGTGTCAGTTGGTCCAGATCCAATGCCAAAACATTTTGTGGACAGGCAGCTACACAAAGCTCGCACCCTTTGCAGTATAGATCATTAACTTCGATCCATCCTTTTATGGGCATTCAGTTACTCCTTTTGATTTAGATGGGGACTATAGGCTAATTATTACTGCTTTTGTCCAGATTGCGTAGTGAAACCTGTCATCTTTGCAGTAAACAAATATAACGTTTTTGATACGAAATTCGTAATATCATTTTTGGTTAGCCTGAACTTTTGGAAGGATAATAGGATTTTAGGCACACACTTTGATAAACTCTGTCTAGTGGTTGTGGATTTTTCCCGTTTGACAGCCCCTACCATCTTATGTATAATTGCGCAGCCCCGGCAACCAAGCTGGGGCAAGTGTGTGTAATTTAAAAAACCCCATCATATTCCCAACTTTCCCTGATCTTAGCGGTGACACGCGAAGCATCTGGCAAAGTAAAGATTGGAGAAAACATATGTACGCGATTGTCGAAAGTGGCGGCAAGCAATATAAAGCCGTCCCAGGCACTACGATAGAGGTAGACCGCTTGCTTATTGAAGAAGGGGCTGAGATCAATTTAGATCGGGTGCTCCTGGTTTCGGATGGTGAAGAAGTTCAGGTGGGAACTCCCACAGTGGACGGAACCACTGTCAAAGCCACAGTTGTGGAACATTTCAAAGGCCGGAAGATCATCGTCTTTAAGTATAAAGCTAAAGAGCGATATCGACGCAAGCAAGGCCATCGTCAGCAGTATACCCGTCTGCAAATTGACGAGATTTCGGTGAAATAGGAGGTAGGATCATGGCACATAAAAAAGGTGGCGGTTCCAGCCGCAACGGTCGTGATAGTCAGTCGAAACGCTTGGGCGTTAAAAAATATGGCGGTGAGTTGGTGATTGCCGGTAATATTATCGTGCGCCAGCGTGGTACAAAAATCATGCCAGGCCAGAACGTGGGTTTGGGCAGGGATCATACCATTTTCGCCATCAGTGATGGCGTGGTTTTGTTTGAGACCGTTCGCGATGGACGCAAGCGCGTCAGCGTGATGCCGGTCGAGTAGAGGAAGCCTCATGAAGAAAGATATTCATCCTACATATTACCCGGATGCCCAGGTGATTTGTGCCTGTGGCAATACCTGGAAGACTGGTTCTACCCGAAAAGAGATGCGCACCGATGTTTGCTACAAATGCCATCCCTTCTTTACCGGCGAACAACGCATTGTTGACACCGAAGGTCAGGTGGACCGCTTCTACAAGAAGTTGCAAGCCCGCCAGGAATTTATCTCCGATCAGGAAGCCAAGGCGGCGGCTCGCGTTTCTCCGGAACGCCCGGTTGTCGACTTTGGCTTAAGCAAGCGTGCAGTTGATGTGCTTGCTCAGGCCGAGATTACCACCGCAGGCGATGTATTAGCCGCCCTCGAAAAAGGCGAACAATCTTTGCTAGATCTGGATGGTTTTGGCCGTAAATCCCTCTCGGATTTGAAGAAAGCGCTGCGCAAGTTCGGTTATGAACTGCCCGAAGCCGCTGATGAGTTGGCTGTCTAGTATAAAAATTGCTACTCTAACCGCCCTCGATTTTTCGGGGGCGGTTTTGATTCTGGTTTTATTGGCCTTTCTGGCTTTGCCATTAAAAAGTTGACTCTCCCTGTGCCACCAAGTACAATCACTTCGTCAGCCCGAGAACCTTATGTCTGAACTCGCCTTTTTTTATCCTATGGGCCACGCAGCCCACTTCGAACAAGACCACCCCGAACGCCCGGAGCGTGTTGAAACCATCCGCCAGGCGCTCGATGAAGTGGGTTGGTGGCAGGCTTATCCACACCTTCATCCCCTCGAGCCAACCATCGAAGTGCTGAGTGCTATTCACAGCCTTGATTATCTGCGCACCTTGGAAGTGGTTTCTGCCCAGGGTCGCCACTTTGACATGGATACGTACGCCACCCCCGCCTCCTGGCAGTTGACGCTCAATGCCGCCGGTGGGGCGATGGCAGTTGCCGAAGCAGTCTGGCGGCGAGAAGCCCGGCGTGGTTTTGCCCTTTGCCGCCCACCGGGGCATCACGCCACTGCCAATCGAGCCATGGGTTTTTGTTTGCTCAACAATGTGGCCCTGGCGACGGAGCATTTGCAGCAGCAATTCGGCGCGCAAAAGCTCGCCATCATCGATCTTGACTTGCATCATGGCAACGGCACGCAGGATATTTTTTGGCAGCGCAGCGATGTACTCTACATCTCCACGCACCAATCACCCCTTTACCCGGGAACCGGCGTGCTGCGAGAAATCGGTGGCGGTGGTGGCGAAGGCGCTACCGCCAATTTCCCTATGCCGCCCATGACCGGTGATGTGGGCTTTCAAACCGTGATGGATGACGCCATTTTGCCGCTCTTGGATCGTTTCGAGCCGGAAATGCTGCTGGTCAGTTACGGATTCGATACCCATTGGCGCGACCCGTTAGGGAATTTGCTGCTCACCGCGATGGGATACGGCTCCTTGATTGCCGCACTGACCCAATGGGCTGACCGTTGTTGTGAGGGGAGAATCATGCTGGTTTTAGAGGGCGGCTACGATTTGGAAGCTGCCGCAGCCTGTGGATTATCCGTTACCGCGGCGCTCTTGGGCCAAACTTATGTTGATCCCCTTGGCCCAGCGCCTTATGTCGAAGGTGAAGCCTGGCGCAAGATGTTGGCGCAGGCCAAAACCATTTGGGGTTTGTAATTGTTTGTTTGTCAACTTTTCTGGTACAGGCTTGACTTTTCATCGGCCTCCATCCATAATGGAGAAAATCTATATCAAGGAAGAGATCATGGAAACTGTCAAAGGAACCGTTAACCTCAGATGGACGGGAGCACGCATGATGCTGGGAACCGATTCGCGCGGCGCCGCCATCCCCATCGGCTATAACCGGGAGGCGGATCCCCCCTGGAACGCAGTCAAACCTTCGGATTTGTTGCTGCTGGCGGCGGCCTCCTGTTCTGCTTACGATGTGGTCGAAATCCTGGAAAAGCAGCGCGAACCCTTGCTTGGTTTAGATGTCCAATGCACCGGAGAACAAATCACCGCGCAGCCCTATAATTTCATCACCGTGCATCTGAAATATATCGTCAAAGGGCCGGTTACTCCGCAAAAAGTCGAGCGCGCCATTCAACTTTCCGAGGAAAAATATTGTTCGGTGCTGGCAACTTTGCGGGCCGGTGTTGAACTTTCGAGTGAGTACGAAATTATCGAGTGAGGAGTGCCGCCATGACTGAAAATCAAACGGAAACACCGCAAAAAAACCATCGAAACCTGCTGATTGGCGCGATTGTGGTTCTTGTTGTGGTGATTGTGGTTGTCTTTGCCCTGATCTTCGTCACGCGCGACTCTAATCAAGAATCCGTAGCGCTGCCCGCAACTACCGAAGTTGCCCAGGCCACCGCCACTATCACCCCCGAGACGGAAGAACCCGAAGAGCCAACTGCCACGGTCACCGAAGAAGCGCCCGCTCCCACCGAGGAACCCACTGCTGAGCCAACGGACGAGCCAGCGCCGACTTTGGAACCCACCGAAGCGCCTCCGGCTGGCCCGCCTGCCGATCCCCAAGAGATTGAATTTCAGGCTTCCGATGGCGTCACGCTGAAAGGGCGTTATTACCCGGCCGCTTTTGAAGGTGCGCCTGTGATTGTGCTGATGCATTGGGCCGGTGGTGACCGCAACGATTGGAACGAAATCGCTTTTTGGCTGCAAAATCGCGGCCTGAATGGCACCAGCCCCAACCTGGGCACAACTCCCTGGTTGGACCCTTCCTGGTTCCCGGCCATGCCTGCCGGAAAATCGTACGCGGTTTTCACATTCTCTTTCCGCGGTTATGAAGATAATCTCAATGGCGGCCCGGCCGATTGGCTGCTCGATGCCCAGGCGGGCGTGCAGGCTGCCCGTCAATTTGGCGGGCGAGTCGTTGCCATTGGAGCCAGCATCGGCGCGGATGGCGCCGTGGATGGCTGTGGAGCAGGCAATTGCCTCGGCGCACTCTCCCTTTCACCGGGTAATTATCTCAACCTGGCCTATGCCGAAGCCGTGCAAACCATGGATGAGGCCGGAAACCCCACTCGTTGTTTCTTCTCGGTGGGTGATAACGCCGCCGCGGAGGCCTGCGGATCAGCGAGTGGCGATCACTATCAAACGACCCAATGGCCTGATGACCGTCACGGCATGCGCTTGTTGGAACCACAGGTGGATCCATCTGCCATGCAGATGATCATTGATTTCCTAGCCTTTTTGGGATTGTAGCTTCTCATCTGACAGCCCGGAGCAGCTCTGCTTCGGGCTGTTTGTTTTTATCAAACCTCATGATCGCATTCGATCGTTCGATTTGCAACCAACTTAGCGAGGCCGAATCCCGCGAGTGGCTCGTCACCAACGGCCTGGGTGGTTATGCCGCCGGGACGATTTCAGGCATCGCTACGCGGCGCTATCATGGCCTGTTGATTGCCGCGCTTAACCCTCCGGTTGAACGCACCCTGTTGGTGGCCGAACTCGATGAAATGATCGAATATGCCGATAAAATCTTCGAACTCTCGGCCAGCCGTCTGATCGATGACTCCATCGTTCCCGAAGGATACCGTTATATCGAGAAATTCTGGCTCGAAGGCACCACCCCCTGCTGGTGCTACGCTTTCGAAGATGCCTTGCTCGAAAAACGCATCTGGATGCAGCCCGGCGAAAATACCACTTACGTGCGTTACGATTTTATCCAGGGATCCGAACCGATCTACCTCGTCTTGGATGCTATGGTCAATCATCGTGACCATCATAGCCGGACCCGCGCCGGCGAATTCGAGGTTGAAATTGAAGTCATCGATCATGGTTTGCATATTCACTTCAAAGATCAACCGCCTTTTTATATTTTTTGCGAAGATGCCCAAATCTTCCCGCAATTTGAATGGCTTCCCGATTATTATTACAGCTTAGAAGCCTATCGCGGTTTACCCGCTGAAGATGCCCATCT
Source organism: Chloroflexota bacterium (assembly GCA_003513015.1). GTDB lineage: Bacteria > Chloroflexota > Anaerolineae > Anaerolineales > UBA11858 > UBA11858. The sequence continues at coordinate 3,903 of DOTA01000330.1, read as the reverse complement.
TTTTGCCGGAGTTTTTACCCTCTGTCTCGACCCCGGTTCTAGTCTGACGGTGATCCTCAGCACCCAGAGAAATCCCACACCTCCGGAACCGCACCAAATTTACGAAAATAAACTGCTCGTTCAAAGCGGCCTCACCTCCGCCCCCGATTGGATTCAACAACTGGTGCTCGCTGCCGATCAATTCATCGTGCAGCGCGCCACACCCCCTGACTCCGATGGGCGCTCCATCATCGCCGGGTATCCCTGGTTCAGCGACTGGGGCCGCGATACCATGATCGCTCTGCCTGGCCTGACTCTCGCCACCCGCCGCTACGAAATTGCCGAGAAAATTCTACGCACCTTCGCTTTGCACGTCAGCCAGGGCATGTTGCCCAATCGTTTCCCCGATGAAGGCGGTCAGGCTGAATACAACACCGTTGATGCAACCCTCTGGTATTTCGAAGCCCTGCGCGCCTATCATGCCGCCACTGGCGATGACAACCTTTTGCGCTACCTCTACCCCACGCTTTAAAATATCATCGAGTGGCACCAGAAAGGCACTCGCTTTCATATTCACATGGACCCTGCCGATGGCCTGCTCTACGCCGGGGAATCGGGTGCGCAACTCACCTGGATGGATGTCAAAATTGGCGATTGGGTGGTCACACCCCGCACCGGCAAACCGGTTGAAATCAACGCCCTGTGGTATAACGCCCTGTGTATTCTGGCTGATTTTGCGGAAAGATTGGCTGAATCTGGGGATGAGTACCGCACCCTGGCGCGGCGCGTGGCCCAAAGTTTTTCCCGTTTTTGGAATGGAACCACCAAATGCTGCTTTGATGTAATCGCTGGCCCCCAGGGGGATGACCCCGCCCTCAGGCCCAATCAACTCATCGCCGTTTCACTGCCCAACAGCCCGTTAAGCCCTGTGCAGCAGTGCGCCATCGTGGATGCCTGCCAGCGCGAACTGCTCTTCTCTTGGGGCTTGCTCAGCCTCTCCCCGCAGCATCTCGATTTCATCGGCACTTATGGCGGCGACCAAACCACCCGCGATGCCGCCTATCATCAGGGCACTGGCTGGAGCTGGCTGATTGGCCCCTTTGTCAGCGCGCACCTCAAGGTCTACCGCGATCCTGAAAAGGCCCTGGCATTTTTGCTGCCTTTCGAACAGCACTTGAGTCAGCATGGGCTGGGTACCATCAGCGAAATCTTCGATGGCAATCCCCCGCATACCCCGCGCGGTTGCTTTGCCCAGGCCTGGGGTGTTGCCGAGGTGCTACGAGCCTGGGATCAAATTCGGAATTTTAACGAATCCCCAAAAAATTTGGAGAATCAAAAAACATGACCCAACCCACAAACTTTTCGCAAGCTGAATATGATCGTTTGAAAAATTTTCTCATCGACAAAGTGACCCGCCAAAGTGAAGGATTTACCGCCTATGGCGAAGAATATCAGCAAAAAGTGGAGGGCTGGTTAGCCGAGGCCTACGCTAAGACCAGGCTAAATCTCAACGATAATTTGCGCCAGCAATTATTCCACGATGTAATGGATGAACTGGTGGGTTTTGGCCCCTTGCAGCCATTGCTAAACGATCCCCAAAACAGCGAAATCATGGTGCGCGGCCCCAAACAAATTTATGTGGAACGCAAAGGCAAATTGGTGGATGTGCCTTTGGAATTTCAGGATGAAACCCATCTTATGCGCATTGTGGATCGGATGCTGGCCCCCATTGGGCGGCGTGTGGATCGTGATACCCCCTGTGCGGATGCCCGTTTGCCAGATGGTTCGCGCGTCAATATTATCATCCCGCCGGTTTCTGTGGATGGGCCTTGCATCACCATCCGCAAGTTCACCATCATGGATTTCGAGATTCAACAATTAATCGATCTCGGCACGCTCACCAAACACATGGCCGAATTTTTAGAGGCTTGCGTGGTGGCGCGCCTCAATATATTGATCACCGGCAATACCAGTTCGGGCAAAACCACCTTGTTGAACATTCTCACAAATTTCATCCCCAGCTCAGAGCGCATCATCACGATCGAGGATGCGGCGGAACTCAACNNATGCTCCAGGCCATGAATACCGGCCACGATGGCTCGATGACCACTCTGCACGCCAACACTCCGCGCGATGCCATCGCCCGCATCGAAACCATGTCGATGATGGCCGGGTTGGATTTACCCTTGCTCGCCATCCGGCAGCAAATTGCCTCCGCCATTGATCTGATCGTCCACATGGACCGGCTGTCGGATGGCGCTCGCAAAGTTGTGCGCATCACCGAAGTGCCCCGTATGGAAGGGGATGTAGTTACGCTTTCAGATATATTCCGCTTCGATCAAACCGGCCTGGGCGCGGAAGGCAAAATTTTAGGCGATATGCGCGCCACCGGGTTGCGCCCCCTCTTCACGCCGCGGCTGGAAGTGGCCGGTTTCAAGTTGCGCGGCGAGATTTTCGGAGGCTAAGGGTGCCCAAATTAATTATTGGCTTTGTGGCTGATTTGATGTTTCAGACGCGGGTGGAATCGGCTGCACTGAAACTGGATTATCAAACCCGTTGGATTGAATCGGCCGAGCAGTTGCAGATCCCTGCAAAGGCGCGCTCTCCCCTGGATGAGCAGGAGATTTTAGGGGATCAGCTTTCAGTTCTGGCCCCCAGTTTGTTGATCTTTGATTTGGGGAACGCGCAAATCCCCTGGAAAAGCTGGATTCCGGCTTTGAAATTGATCCCGGAAACTCGGAATATCTCCATCCTTTGTTTTGGCTCGCACGTAGATGTCGCATCCTTGAAAAAAGCGCGCCAATGCGGAGCCGATGAGGTGGTGGCTCGCTCCCGTTTTGTAACGGCTTTGCCGGAGTTGATCCAAAAGTATGCGCGCTAATCTGCTCTTCGAGTTGGCCTTGCTTACAGATGAGGCTCACCCAGCCGAGTTCTCGGGCTGGTATTTCAAATTCAACCAAATTTTGGAGGAAAGCAAATGAAGGAAAACTTATATTTTTACCGGGCGATCATTACAGATGTTTATGATGGCGATACTTGCACCGTGGACATTGATCTGGGGCTGAATACCTGGGTTCGAGGTGAAAAGCTGCGGCTTTATCGCATCAACGCACCGGAATTGCGCGGGTCTGAGCGCCCCGAAGGTCTGAAATCGCGTGATTTCTTGCGGGAGCAGATTGATGGCAAAAATGTGATCATCCAAACTATCAAAGATCAAAGAGAAAAGTATGGCCGTTTTTTGGCTGAAATCTGGCTGCCAAATGGGGAGACTGACCCTATCAACATCAATGATTTACTGGTCGCCAACGACTTTGCCGTTTATAAAAATTACGATTGAAATATTGTTCGTGCATGGGCTGGTATTCCAGGGGATGAGATGCTTATGCTCGTAATTTGAATCATATTTTGATTTTATGTGCGTCCCGCCAGGCATAGGCCAGATCGCAAATCGGCTTATGCCTGGATTGGTTTCTGGCAAACCACGAAAATCCTTCATCATAGGGCGATTGCATGTAGCACNNCACTGAACATGCGATTGCCCTATCCTTCATCAGGATCAATAAAAATTTAGTATAATTAGATATGAAATGGGGGATTAAATCAGTTTTTCATTCCGGACGTAGTAGTTTGACATAAATATTGCTGATTATTTTCCCGAAAATTCGGGAGGAGGTAAGGGTGTTAACTTTTTCGAAATTTCTCACACGCTTATTTTCTTTTGTGGTGATTATTTCCCTGCTATTTGCTTTGATACCTGTTCAGCCCGTGCGGGCTGAAACCGTGGTTAGCACAAACATTACGCAAAACACTACTTGGAGCGGCACCTACCGCGTCACCAGAGCCATCAGCCTGAATCCGGGTGTGCGTCTGGTGATCCAACCGGGTACTGTGATTAACTTCGATGCCGGAGCAGGCATTGAATGC
>DOTA01000123.1 GCA_003513015.1 Chloroflexota bacterium | reverse complement strand
GGGTGGGGGTCTCAATCGGTGCCCCGCACTTCCCTGTCGGTTTTGGCAGACTTACTTTACTCCGTCGTTGCCTTTTGGGTTGGTATTCAGTTGGTAGGCTTCAATTATCCGCGGATTTATAGGTCTGTCAAGGAGCGGATCAGTTATCCATTTCCTGCCGCCCGGCCAGCGCCCGCAACAGGGTATTCTGATCGGCATATTCCAGATCGCCGCCCATGGGCAAGCCGCGCGCCAGACGGGTGATCCGCACCCCCAGCGGGGCTAATTGCTGCCGCAAATACATGGCCGTGGCATCGCCTTCCATGCTGGGGTTGGTCGCCAAAATGATTTCGCGGATTTCCTCGCTTTGCAGGCGTGCGACCAATTCGCGGATTTTCAAATCATCCGGCCCAATCCCCTCGATGGGCGAGAGCGCTCCCTGCAACACATGGTAGCGCCCGCGAAATCCACCGGTACGTTCCAGGGCTAGTACATCCAGGGGTTCTTCGACCACACACAAAACAGATTTGTCGCGTTCATCATCGCTGCAAACTTCGCATTCGATCCGTTCTGCGGCGGTAATGTTGTAGCAGCGCTGGCAAAACCCGGTGCCCGATTTGAGCACTTGCAGCGCCTCGGCCAAATCCACCGAGAGATTCTCCGGGGCGCGCAGCAAATAAAATGTTAGCCGCGAAGCTGTTTTCGGGCCAATACCCGGTAAACGCGAGAAGGCGTCGATCAAATCCTGAATGGGGGCGGGGAGTAACATTGTGTCAAGTTTTTCGGTGTCAGGTGTCAGGTTTTCCTGGAAGCCTTTCCGTGTTTCCCTGTTTACCTGTCTACTTTGTGTACCCTAAAAGGGCAACCCACCTGCCAGCGGGCCGAGTTTCTCTTCGGCCAGGGCGCGTGATTGATCCAGGGCGCTGTTGACCGCCGTCAAGATCATATCTTGCAGCATTTCGGCGTCGGCATCTTCTAAAATTTCGGGTTGAATCTCGATGGAGACAATTTTCTGATCGCCGGTAGCTACCACTTTAATCACGCCGCCGCTGACCGTGGCTGTGACAGTTTCTTCGGCCAGCGATTCCTGGGTTTTGAGCATCTGCTCCTGAAGCGCTTGTAATTGCTGCATCATGCCCATGCTGCCCATCGGGCCGCCACTCATTTTTTGTCCTTTAGACCGTTTTGCCATTTTCTACTCCAGTTATCAGTTATCGGTATTCGATTTGCTGTTATGTTCAATGCTGAACACTGTCCACTATCTACTGCGCACTACTAGATTTTATCGGGAATAAGTGAAAGCACACTGAGCTTGTCGAAGTGCGCGTCCTTCGACAGACTCAGGACGCTATTTTCGTTAATGTCATTGAATATCCACAATTTCGCCGCCCAGGTCGCGCAGGGCCGTCGCCACCATACCATCTTGATCGACATCCGCGGGGATCGATTTGCCCGTTGAGAGAATGCAATGCACCGGCAGGCTTTCGCCGATCACTTGCTGTAAGGCTTGCCGCAATATTTCGATGTGCTGGCCTTGCTCCATTTTGGTTTTGGCAAATTCGCCGTTGAAACCCAAAATCAGAATGCCATTTTTGATGCCCAGTAATTTGCAGGAATTGAGCAAAGCCTGGGTTTGGGGATTTTGTTGTCGCACCAGGCCGCGCACTTTATCCCAGTTTTGGGCGATATTTTGGGGTAGCGAATCCGCCTCGGGTTCGGATGGAACGGGTTCATCTTCGGGTGGCGCGGATTTTTGGGATTCTGCTGCCCTTTTAGAAGCCGGTTTTCTGACCTTTGGAGGGCTACTCACCATTTGGGGTGCAGTTACCTCTTGGGGATGGGTAAATTCCGCAGGCGAAGTTTCCACAGATTCAATCAAAGCCAGTTCCAACGGCAAAGCTGGCTGCCATGAGAGACGCGCCTCGCTGGCGGCGTGGTTGAATGCCTGGATGATGCGCAAGAGTTCGGGCGTGCTGGCAAAGGCCTGTGCTTGTTGCGCCATGCGTTGGCGGGCTTCGGGCGTGGCGTCGATTTGCTGGGCATTGCCCATGCGCACCAGCAGCAGATTGCGCAGATAATCTACGATTTGGCGGGCAAACTGGCGCGGGTCGCTGCCGGAATCCAGGCTTTGGTGGATGTGATCTAACCCTTTAGCAGAATCGCTGGTGAGAATGGCCTCGGTGATGTCGATGACGGCCTGGCTGGTGGCCGTGCCCAGCACGGTTTGAGCCAGCTCCAGGGTGATGTGCTGCGAGGTGGAGGCCAACTGATCGAGCAACGAGATGGCGTCACGCATGGCCCCTGTGGCCTGTCGGGCGATGAGGGTGAACGCTTCGGGGTCGACCTGCAAGTTTTCACCCGCGGCCAGGGTTTCAAGGTTGGCAACGATATCGGGCACAGGGATGCGCCGGAATTCGTGACGCTGGCAGCGTGAGAGCACCGTCGCCGGGATTTTGTGGACTTCGGTGGTAGCCAGCACGAAAATCGCGTGCGAGGGTGGTTCTTCCAGGGTTTTGAGCAGGGCGTTGAAGGCCGCATTGGAGAGCATATGCACTTCGTCGATGATGTAGATTTTGTAACGCCCTAAATTGGGTGAGAAGTTGATTTTTTCGCGCAAGTCGCGCACATCCTCAACGCTGGTGTTAGAGGCCGCGTCGATTTCGATGAGGTCAAGAAAGCGTCCCTGGTTGACGGCTAAACAGTAGGCGCATTCATTACACGGGCGCTCAGAGAGTTCTTCTGCCAGGCAGTTGGCGGCTTTGGCCAGCAAACGGGCGGTGGTGGTTTTGCCCGTGCCGCGCGGACCAGCGAACAGGTAAGCATGAGCCATGCGGTCGGCAGCGATGGCGTTGCGCAAGGTGCTGATGATGTGTTCCTGGCCGATGACGGCTTCCCAGGTTTGGGGCCGCCATTTGCGGTAGAAGGCTTGAGTCATGATTCAGTGGGTGGTGGGTAGTTATCGATAATTCGTCAATCGTTTGCGGTGGTCGGCGGTCTGTGGTCTGTCGTCCGCTTCCGAAGTGTAACAGAGAGCCGGGGGCGGGTCAATCGGACGAAGTGGTGATTTTGAGGATTTCTTGCTCAGTGTTGACGCTGCGGCGCTGAAATTGACTGGAGGGAATCTCCAGATTGTAATCGCGGATACGCTTGTTGAGTTTAGTGATTTGCTCGCGGAAAGTTTGCATGGCTTGTTGCCACTCTCTTTCGGCGTGCACCAAACCGCGCCGCCCGGCAGCATCTTTGCGCCAGTTCCAACTGCGCTGCAAAACCTGGATAGCTTTTTCGTATTCCAGCTCGATGCTGCGCCGGGTTTCGATCCAGGGTAGCGTGTAGCCGTTTTCTTTGAGCATGTGGTATGCCAGCCGCCAGCCGGGATCTTCGTGCGGGTTTTCGTCCAGCTTCAGGGGCTGGCCCTTGCCGGGCAAGTTGTCAAATTCGCCACGTTGAATGGCTTGGCGGATTTGTTCATCGAGACTATGCGGGGGTTCGTCCATCTTTACCTAATTTCTATGGAATGCTGTAAACGGCCTGAACGTTGCCATCGGCATCGTAGATCACGGCCTGGCTGCCCGATTGGAAAACCGGGTTTGAGCGTCCCCAATAGAGTGCCACCACGCTGTTGATCCCGGCGCGGGTGTAAAGATCTACTGCACCGTATTCGAAGAGCGTGATTTTGGGGAAGTTGTAGGCTAAGCCATCGCTGGTTTTGAGTTGCCAGCCCTCTAATGAGAGCGCTTCAGGGCTAATACTTTGGATTTGGAGATGTTCTGTGCCTAAATCGTCAACACCTATGATCGTGACGATTTTGATCTGGCTGGTTTCGGGAGCGGGGAGCGGTGTGGATGTGGGGAGGTTACCACTCTCTGAGGGGGCTGCCACCCCTGGGCCTGTTCCGGTTTCATCCGGGGAATCAGAGGATACCGGAACCAGCAGAATCATCCCACTGGAGAGTTCATCCGGATCGTTGAGTTTGTTGATCTCTAATAATTGATCCACGTTGGTATCAAAGAGAAGAGCAATCTCCCCTAAGGTTTCGCCAGGGCTGACTTCGTAAGGGCGTAAAGCGAGGGTCGGCTGGGGTGTGGGCGTATCGGTGGGTGGGAGAGCTGAAGCAATCGCCGTTGGCAACAGGCTGACCGGCTCAAGGGCACTGGTTTCGGCGTGTTGGCTGCGATCCCAAAGGTTGAGCACCATCAGGGTGGTGGCGGCCGAAACGATGATATTGATTAGCAGGTAGTAAAACAGGCGTTTGAAATTCATGAGTTTTTGAGCTGGTCAAAATCTTTATTGACGCTGGCATGCTTCCCTACTACAATCTTCGGGGTTTCAGCCTTATTATAAAGCACACTATGCCATATCTGATCGACGGTCATAACCTAATTCCCAAAGTTCCCGGCCTTAGTTTGCATTCTATGGATGATGAAGTGCAACTCATCCAACGATTGCAGGCTTTTTGCCGCGTTTCGGGCAAACAAGTGGATGTGTATTTCGATAATGCTCCCGCGGGGCAGGCGCGTACGCAGCGTTATGGGCAAGTGAAGGCACATTTTATCCGCGCAGGCCGCACCGCGGACGCCGCCATCGTCGCAAGGCTGCGTAGTTTAGGACGTGCGGCCCAAAATTGGAGCGTGGTAACTTCGGATCGGCAGGTAGCAGCTTCGGCGCGGGCGGCACATGCGCAAGTGATTCCGTCTGATCTGTTTGCTGGTTATTTGACAGCGGCACAATTCGATGATGGGGATGGGGGGAGCCCAGAAACAGCCCCAGATGTATCTCTGAGTGCCGGTGAAATCGATGAATGGATGGATCTTTTTACACGCGGGGATGATTCTTCAAACGAAGAAAAGTAAAAAATTGCTTTGCCGCCTGAAATTGATCAAATAATTTAATTTTTTCTTAATGTAAATCGGACTAATTTGGTGTATATTATGTATGTTGGTACCTGCCCCTCCTTTTACTGGTATTTGCAGGTGTCACACCACCTTATAAAGGTCAGCTTGTCCCCCCCAAGCAGGCCATCGGTGGCCCTCCTAAAGAGATAACCGGGCGTATCCCCCCTACGTCCGGTTATCTCTTTAAAGTGCCAGGTCTCAGAACTTGAGCGATTGGAGAAAACCAAAACGGATTTGACGATGTTTTTGATCTGCTTTGTGAAAAATAGCACCCGCCCTACCTCGATAAAAAATCCTGTGTTATACTTTTGCCGTTGCTTGGCAACTGGAGATGGAATTTTCTCCAATAAAATCACCTGATCAGGTAAGAAATGTTGAGGAATAGATGCTCGATTATCTACCGATTGCTGTGTTGATTATTTTGGCCACCGGATTAGCAAGTCTGGTGGTCATTTTAGGCCATTTGTTTGGTCCCAAACGTTATATCGAAACCAAAATGATGCCCTACGAATCGGGCGTCAACCCCTACGGGCCGGGAACGCGCCGCATGACGGTGCGTTATTACATGGTAGCCGTATTATTCATCCTTTTTGATATCGAAGTGATCTTCTTCTTGCCCTGGGCGGTCGTGCTGCGTGATTTTATCGACCATAGCCTGGGGCTTTTCGCGCTGATTGAAATGTTTGTGTTTATCGTAATTTTATTGGTAGGTTACGCGTACGCCTGGAAGAAGGGAGCGCTGGAATGGGAATAGAACAAAAACTTGGCAACTTGGGGATTGTTACCACCTCGTTAGAAAAAGCGGTCAACTGGAGCCGGACGCGCGCCATGTGGCCGTTGCTTTCTGGTTTGGCCTGTTGCGCGATTGAAATGATGGCCGCAGAGGCCTCGCACTATGATATGAGCCGCTTCGGCATGGAGTTAATGCGCGCCAGCCC
>DOTA01000538.1 GCA_003513015.1 Chloroflexota bacterium | reverse complement strand
AAGTTCAGGTAAGCCGCGGCTTTTTGACCGCCAATCTCCAAAAAGGCCAGTTGCAGCCAACCGGCCTGAAAAGCGGTATGGACGGCCGCTTTCATTTGCGTGCGCATCACATCCGTTAAAAAACGTTCTTTAGCGGGGTCGTAGGCCATTAAGGCCAAAAAAGCATCCACTTCTTCATCCAGCGTGGTTTCATCCTCCACGATATACCAATGGATGCCTTCNNTTAGCAGCCTCTTTCAGGGCGGCCAGGGTGGGGGAATCCTCCAAAAAGTTGTAAAGATCAATCACTTCCCACGGTGGCACTTCCGGGCCGGTAAGCTGCGTGAGCAAAGCCTCCACGAAAACGGCTAAATCCGCGGGGCGGGCGATCACATCCAAATAATCAGAAATTTCGATGCTGCCTACAAACATCAGCGCGGGTTTACCATCCCGATTGTGCGTGAAAAATAGCGGTGCAATCCCCATGAGTTCGTTCGTTTCTGAGCGTGCCATGGCTACAAAAAGCTCACCCTTGGGCCATTCGCCGCCGCCCAGGGTTTTCCACCAGGCGGCTAAATATTCGTAGCGTAAAAAGGGCACGTGGCTGGCGCTTTCCGCGGCCAGTTGATTCCAGGTAGCTGCCAGTGGTTCTAATTCTTGCAGGTTGCGATAAATTTGAAAGTTCATAAAATCCCTATTGTCTTGATGATCGGTGAATTTCTAGAGCCATTTTACCAGTATAATGAGAGCTAATGATCCATTGAACCGGTTTATTTGCCACGATGCCCCCTTCCCAAGACCTGACGATTCTCCCTATTGTCCGCCAGCAGCGGATCGACCAACCCGAACTGCCCGGTTTGGCAGCGATCGCACCGCCGCGCCGCGCCGGGCGCGGGCGGGCACAAGACCGCCTGCTGCTGCACCTGACTTTGCAAGGCAACGCCCCACTTTCAGATAAAGCCTACACCAAATTGCTCGATTCGCTGGCCGAAACCTATTTCAAATCCACCGGTTCGGCGACGGCTGCCATGCGCGTGGTAGCCGAATCGCTCAATCAATCGCTCTTCAGCCGCAACCAGCGCGGCTCCAGCCGGGGCATGCGCTCCTTGGGGATTTTATCGCTGGCTGTTTTCCGCGGCAACCGGCTATATCTGGCACAGTGCGGCAGCACGCACGCCTTTCTTGTCCGGGCCGATGGCGCGCAGCACTTCACCGATCCATCTGCGGCGGGGCGCGGCCTGGGCATGGGGCGGGCCATCCCCATTCAATACCACCAGGCCGAAGTGGGTCCCGGCGACCTGCTCATCATCAGCCCCAATCCGCCTGCCTCCTGGTTCCAACCCGGGATGATAGCGCTGCACGGCAAAACCATCGGGCAAGTACACCCCCGCCTGCTGGCCTCTGCAAGCGCCGATCTGGAAGCCGTATTGGTTCAGATTGCGGCTGGCNNGCCCGCACCGCCAACCTCCGCAGTGGTCGCGGCCCCCCTTGATGAGCCGGTTACCACTCCCGAATCTAAAAAATCCGCAAAAACGCCCAAACCCCCGCGCCAACCTATCATCGGCCCGGCCCTGCTGGCCTTCGGGCAGGCGCTGGGCACCACCATCCAGCAGGTTTCCCGCACCCTTGGAACCCTGCTACGCCGCATGTTGCCGGATGAAAAAATGCTCGATCTGCCACCCTCCGTGATGTTGTTCATCGCCGTGGCCGTGCCGGTCGTGATCGTAGCAGTGGCCTCGGTGGTGTATTTTCGGGAAGGGCGTGGGCGCTTGCACCAGGAAAAACTCACCCAAGCCGAGGCCGCTGCCGAGCAAGCTTTGCAATTGGAAGACCCGCTCGAAAAACGGCTGGCCTGGGATCAGGTTTTGCAAAACCTGGATGAGGCCGAAGCCTACGGCACCTCCGAAGGCTCGAGCCAGCTTCGCCAATATGCCTACTCCGTGATCGACACAATCGATAAGGTCGACCGTCTCGATTTCCAACCGGGGATTGTGCGCGGCCTGCCGGAAGGTGTGACCATCAAAAAAATCGTGGTTTCCGTTGAAAACGAGCTTTACTTGCTTAATTCGCAGGCTGGCAACGTGCTGCGGGCTACCTACAGCGACCAGGGTTACGTGCTCGATCCCGTTTTTAACTGCGGCCCGATCCCTGCACCGCTGATGGTCGGCCCCCTGATTGATATTGCGGTTTTGCCGCTTGGCGAACCCGATGGTGCTACAGTCTTGGGGTTGGATGCCAACGGGGTGCTGATGCGCTGCGTTCCCGGCGAAACTAACGGCCCCAATGTGATGCCCATGGCACCGCCAGATATCAACTGGGGTGAACCGCGCGCTTTTTCGCTGGATAATGGCAATATTTACGTGCTCGATCCGAAAACCAATTCGGTGTGGGTTTATTGGGGTATCGACGAATACAAAGAATTGCCAACCTATTATTTTGGTAATCAAGTGCCTTCTTTGCAGAGCGTTGTTGATATGATGGTCAGCGATGGCGATTTGTATCTCCTGCATGACAATGGGCAAATCACTTTCTGCATCTATAGCTCCTACGTTGATTCTCCCACTCGTTGTGAAGACCCCGCCGAATATGCCGACCTACGCGACGGATATTCCAACGGCCCGGTAATGCAGGGCACACATTTCAACGAAATTCAATATGCGCCTCAGCCCGATCCCTCTTTTTATCTATTCGATCCGCTGGATGAGGCCATTTATCATATGAGCCTGCGCTTGGCCTTCCAGCGCCAATACCGCCCGCTTTACCCCTTGCCCGGTGATCCTACCACTTTTGCGGTCGGCCCCAACCGCCGAGCCTTCATCGCCACTGCGGATCAAGTTTACTACGCCATCATGCCCTGACGCGAAAGGGCGNNGTTTAATCCCCTTCCCAAAGTTGGGAGTAAAGGCAGATTCAGTCCCAGTCTTTGCCCTAATTAACATTGCCTGTACATATTTCCTTCACAACTTCTCCATATCTGTCATTTAAACTTTGTTTCAAGATGGATATACAAATATCCGAATAACTTGACACAAAACAAAGGAGAAAAACTCATGTTAAAACAAATTATTATCGCTGTATTGCTTGTAACAGTTATTGGTGCTGGTGTCGCGGCGTTTGCCTATAATGCCGCCAATCAGGAATCCGTGGTAGCAGCCACTTCCATAAATCCCTTATCCAATGGGCAGAACTTCGGCCAACCCGGCCAGGCTGCCCCAGGCCAGCAAATCCAGGCCGATAGCGCGGCTCAAGGCGTGCCCGTAGCTCAGGGCATGGAAGGTGAACCCTGGCAGGCCATCGGCAACATCACGGCCTTGGACGATTTTGGCTTTGATTTCACCACAACGGATGGTGAAAAAGTCTACATCGAACTTGGCCCGCCCGATTATTGGCAGGCGCAAGGCGTTGAACTGAACGAGGGTAAACTGCTCCTGGTCACCGGCAGCATCAACGATGGCATGATCCACGCCAGCCAGGTGCAATTAGCTGATGGACAGGTATTGCAGGTCCGCAGCGATGTCGGCCAACCCCTGTGGAGCGGTGGTGTTAGTAACAGTCGCGGTCAAAACGGTCAAAGCAGCGGGTCGGCTGATGGCAGCCACACCCCCGATCCCCAGGCCCAGGTGGATGAGTGGGTCACTATCGAAGGCACGTTGATCTCCTATCAAGGCGGCAGCATGACTATCAGCACGGCCGATGGCAGTTTGCTCACCTTCCAAACCGGCCAGCCGCGTTTCTTCGCCGCGCAAGGCGTCACCTTCCAGGTGGGCGATCAAATCAGCGTGTTGGGGTTCTATCAGGGCGATCAATTCTCGGCGGGTGAGATCACTCAACTGGCAACCAGCCTGCGTGTGATGCTGCGGGACCCCAACGGACGCCCGCTCTGGGCCGGCCCCGGCGGTAACGGCAACGGCGGCGGAAATGGTGGCAGCCAAGGAAACGGTGGCCCTCAAGGGTAGCGGTAAAAAAACCCCTGTTGGAATCAGAAAATTTTAAAATTATAGGATTGGCAGCCGATCACGGGTGCCAAT
>DOTA01000348.1:991-6614 GCA_003513015.1 Chloroflexota bacterium | reverse complement strand
TCTTCCAAGGTGACGGTTCTACTGATGAGCTTTCCAGGCTGCAATTTTCCCGCGGCAATCATCGTCAATAATGGGGGGTAAGCATGGGCCTGCATACCGTGGCTGCCAATCAATTCCAACTCGTTGAACATCACCCAGCCCATCGGCAGAGCCGTTTCTCTGGATTCGGCCGCCATAACCCCCACCTGAACATGCCGGCCGCGTTTCCGCAAGCTCATCACAGAGTTGCGGCAGGTTTCGGAACTGCCTAAGGCATCGATAGAGATCTGTGCTCCGCCTCGAGTGATTTCGCGCACAGCCTCGCTAACAGAGCCAACCGCTCTGGCATTTATGGCGGCTACCGCACCCAAAGAACGAGCCAGTTCCAGGCTTTGCTCGTTAATATCCACCCCGATCACCAACGCTCCCAGGGCCTGTGCGATCATAATCGCCGAGAGGCCAATCCCCCCGCACCCATGAATGGCTACCCACTCTCCCGGTTTAACGCGTCCCTGGGCTACCACCGCCCGAAAAGATGTCACAAACCGGCAGCCCAGGCTGGCCGCCTCCACAAAGCTGATGCTCTCGGGCAATTTCACCAGATTCACATCTGCATAGCGCACGGCCACATATTGAGCAAACGAACCCCAGGCGGTAAAGCCGGGTTGAAAATAGTGATCGCAAACCTGCTGGTGGCCGGCCATACATTGTTCGCAGATGCCACAGCCACAAGCAAAAGGCAGCGTGACGCGCTCGCCGGGCTGCCAGCGGCGCACATCTTTCCCCACGGCCTCGATAACCCCAGCCATCTCATGACCGGGCACGTGCGGTAATTTCACATCAGAATCGTGTCCCATCCAACCGTGCCAATCGCTGCGGCAAATGCCATTGGCTTCCACCCGGATTACTACACCATCATCCGAAGGTTCGGGATCAGGCAAAGTTCGGATTTCGATAGGCTGGCCATACTCTTCAAAATAAGCGGCTTTCATATCAGCACTCCAGTCTCAAGTAATTAGATCAGGGGTCAGAAAATCGGTGCGATTTGTGTAAGCAACCACCACCCGACCATCTTGAATATCCAAGCGGGTGATGCCGCAATTGTTCATGACAAACCAATATTCGTGCTTGGCTTCATCCAGGCGGCGCATTTCTAACTTCAGGGCTGCCGTAAATAGGTACATAAAGAATCCCCCATGACTAACGATGGCAACCCGATGCTCCGGCTCTCCAGAACGGTCAGCATGACGGGCAAGCAATTCTTGCCAAACCGCCGCGGCTCGAGGCTTGCGCATTTCTTGCGCTTCAAAAGGTTGGTTCCACCAACCGTGTTCATCCAGCCAATCCGGGAGATTGAGAGCCGGATAATGTGTTTCAAAATATGTCCGGTCTTTGCCCGGTAGCCCTCTCAAATCATCGTCCGGCAGCCGAGAAAATATTCCCCCGGTTTCATGGATTTCAGGCCAGGCCACCAGCGATAATTGGGTTGACTTAGAGATAGCTGTAGCGGTCGCCACTGCCCGTACCATCAGGCTGGTGTACAAGTGTGTCAACCCAAAGCCAAACTGATTTTGGTTGTTCCATTTCGTTTCATCATCCAGATTTTTTATTTTTTGGTGCGCCCCTAAAAATTCAGCCAGCCGAGCGGCTTGTGCCGTACCGATCTCGGTTAGCTCAGGATCAGATTTTTCTTGAAAATCTCCCTGCCCCCAGTGAGCATTGTTTTCCGATTGTCCGTGGCGGATAAAATATAGTTGCATCGTGTTCAAACCCTTTCGTGGCAGGATTATAAATTTTACCGCAGTTGTCTGTTATTATAGCTATGGTGATTTTAGTAAATAATTGATATATAATGACTATGCGCATATTTATTTTTTCTCCTAAAGATATGACTTCTCTAATTCCAGGCCCAAAGGCTTGACGGACTTTAGCCGGTATGACCGCTTTTGATAATTCTCCGCTCGCTCGTTACCTGCCCCCCATTCCACAGGGGATGGCAGCTACCTGGATAGAATCCCGCTCCCTGAAAGGGAAATTCCTGCTTGACCCTTTTGCTGCTTCCGCTGATCTAATTGTCGAGGCGGCCCGCAGCGGATCATCCATCATCGTTGCCGCCAACAATCCCATTGCCCGCTTACTCATCGAAATCTCAGCCTCCCCACCGACCACAACCGAAGCACACCAAGTTCTGTCAGCCCTAGCCGCCACCCGCATCCGTGACGAACGCCTGGAACTGCATATTCGCGCCCTTTACGACAGCACTTGCCCAAATTGCCAAGCCCAAATTCAGATACAAGCCTTCCTTTGGGAACGCGAGGCCAGCCATCCTTTTGCACGTCTGCTACATTGTCCGCACTGCGGGGAATCAGGCGAATTTCCCGCAACCGAGAGTGATCGTCAAAACGCATCCCGCTTTAGCACGGGAGGATTGCACTATGCCCGCGCCTTAGAACGCGTCGCGTCCATCAATGATCCTGACCGCAGCCACGTTGAAGAGGCGCTAAACGTTTACCCGCCCCGGGCCGTTTATGCCTTGCTGACCATCATCAATAAACTCGATGCGCTGAATATCTCTCCCAGGGAAGAAAAAATTTTAGCTGCCTTGCTGTTGCATACCTTCGATCGTGGCAATACGCTTTGGGCATACCCTGTAGCTCGCGAACGCCCTCGTCAACTCACGGTTCCGCCGGTGTATGGCGAAAACAATCTCTGGCTGGCGCTCGAAAATGCTGCGGATGCTTGGTCTGCGCCATCCCCGGCCTTGCAAATCACCCACTGGCCAGAACTCCCCTCTAGCGAGGGCGGGATTTGTCTGTTTGAAGGGCGCATCCGGGATTTGGCAGGGCAGATTGAAAAAACCGACCTAGCCGGAATATTGATGGCTTTTCCACGCCCAAATCAGGCCTATTGGGCGCTTTCTGCGCTTTGGGCAGGCTGGCTATGGGGGCACACCGCCGTGGAACACTTCAAAAGCGTACTGCGCAGGCGGCGTTTTGATTGGGGTTGGCACACCACTGCCCTCCAGGCTGCGCTGGAAAATTTGCCCCCCACCCTGCCCAATGGATTGCCCATCCTGGGATTGGTGGGCGAAGCCGAACCCGGATTCATCGGCGCCGCATTGATCGCCGCCACCAAGGCAGGATTCTATCTCGAAAATATTGAACTCCGAAGCGATGAAAAACTTGCCCAAATTCACTGGCAAATCGGGCAGTTGCCCACGCCCTCAGGAACCGACAACCTAACTATCTCGGAGGCAATCCAAAGTGTGGCGCGCACCTATCTTCTGGAGCGCGGGGAACCTTGCGGCTATCTACAATTACATACCGCTATCCTGAGCGCTTTGGCCCTGCAAAATCTCTTCCAATTGGCAGAAACGCCTCTAGATTGCTACAACCAAACTCAACAGGCGATTCAGGCTGTCTTAAATTTTCGGCACGGATTTTTGCGTTTTGGAGGGAGCGAAAAATCAATAGAAGTTGGGCAATGGTGGTTGAGCGAAACTGACACGGCCTCCACTCCTTTGGCAGATCGAGTAGAGATAGCCGTGGCACGGCATTTGATTCACAACCCGGGCTGTAGCCTCGAAGAAGTGGAATCCGCGGTATGTGGGGAATTCCCAGGTTTATTGAGGCCTTCTAAAGATGTGATTTTGGAATGTCTTGAATCTTACGGGGAAAAATCCGAGGCAGGTTGGCAACTCCGGGAAGTGGATGCACCATCAAAACGACGAGCGGAACTCGCTTCGATGGTTAAGTTAATTTCCGGGTTGGGAGAAAACTTAGGGTTCAGCATCCATCTCCCAGAATCTGATTCCGACCCCTGTTTGTGGCTGAAAGATGAGCTGCCCAGGTATGCTTTTTATGTGTCGGCCTCGGCAGTGCTGGGTAAATTTTTGATTGAGCACCCCTCCCCACCGGCCACGTGCTTGATCGTGATCCCCGGTGGGCGCGCCAATCTGGTGATGTTCAAGTTGCAGCACGACCCTTACTTGCGGCAAATTGCCGATGAAGGCTGGCAATTTGTCAAATATCGCCACATCCGGCAGTTGGCAGATAGCTCCATTTTGAGCGCCGATTCTTTGGATGCACAGTTAGAGCTGGATCCGCTGACGTATGCAGAAACCCAATTGCGTATGTTTTAGGCAAGGCGCTTTTAGGGCGTAGGGGCGGGGGTATTCGGATCGATCACCAACGGCGTGGGCGTGAGGGTAGGCGTTGGGCTGATCGTCCAGGTGGGTGTGGGCGTCAAGCTGGGAACGGGCGTCCAGGTGGGCGAGGGTGTGACCGTGGGAGTGGGGGTATCTGTGGGGGTCTGGGTTGGCGTCGGTGTTGGGGTAGGAACCTGAAGATTTAGCTGGATGCGAACTTCGGCATAAGTATCTTCGGTTGATTCCATGTACAGGCGCAGAGTGATCACACCGGCTTCAATTTCGCTAACATCCCACTCGTAGAGTTTTTCAGGCTCATCCACAGGAACTTTCTTTTTATAAATTTCTTCCCATTCCACCGGGTCATCGCCGCGGCCATATTCCAGGCGATAAATGTAGAAATTGTCGGTAGCGTCAGCCTGCCCATAAATGTCAATCGGATTGTCTTCGATGCGGTCGCCACTATCGGGTTCAGCAATCGAAAGAATGGGGCGAGGATCATTCGATGTGCAGGTTTTGGTGGGCGAGAAGAAGATCGGTTCTTTAAAACCATTGCTTTTGGCCCAAGCTTGACCGGCCGAATCTTCTTTGATCCACTTAATCGCCCAAGGGTCAGACACGTTTAGAGCGGTTTTGTTTTCGGTGAACTCGTTACACTCGGCGGAGGCCAACAAACCCGTCCAGGTGTCGATGGTGGCTTTTTGCCAGAGATCGTAGCCTTTGGCGAGGGGCAGTTGATCGGAGGCAAAAATCTCGTTGGTCTGGCTGGGGCACCATTGGGAGGGTTCCGTACCCGAGACGGAGCAAATCACCCGGTCAACGATCCCCGCGGGTCGAACAAAGGCCGTGGGATTGCCACCGGTAAGCTGCTGAATGGCGGTTTGCATAAAGGATGCCCAAATCGGCGCCGCGCCGGTCAGGCCGCTAGTACCTTGCATGGGGGTGTAATCGGCGTTGCCCACCCAGACGCCGACCGTCACATCGGGGGTGTAACCGAGAGTCCAGTTATCGCGGAAATCGTTGGTGGTGCCGGTTTTCGCAGCGGCCACGAAGGGCAGATTGAGCACAGAATTGGCACCGAAAGCCGGGGTACGGGCCTGATTGTCGGAGAGAATCGAGGAGATCAGATACGCATTTTCAGGGCTGATGACCTGCTCTCCGGGCGGAGGATCGTATTGGTAAACGATATCACCCAAATGGTCAACAATCCTGGTGATGGATACTGGCGAGATTTTGCGGCCACCATTGGCAAAGACAGCGTAGGCTCCAGTCATTTCGAGCAAAGTGACATCGCCCCCACCCAATGTCAGAGCCAGGCCATAATCGGTGCGGTTGAGCGTGGTGATGCCCAGGCGNNGGCGGAAATTCCGAGGGCACATCCCAAATCAGGGTGGCGGGAGTCCAACCTTTTTCGAATGCGGTCACATACGTCAGGGGTTTGATGGAAGAACCCGGCTGGCGAGGACTGATGGCCATATTAACCTGCCCGTCGATATC
>DOTA01000348.1:0-921 GCA_003513015.1 Chloroflexota bacterium | reverse complement strand
GTCACATGCCGCCCCGCCAGGGTGGCTAGTTGATCACTGACGGCTTTCTGGGCTGCGTCTTGCAAACCAGGGTCGAGCGTAGTGTAAACATCAAAGCCGGAACGGTAAATCATGGAGGGATCGTACATGGTTTCTAGTTCGGAACGCACGTAATTGACCCAGTGAGGATAGCGAATCTGCACATCCGGCGATTTAAAAACATAATCATCCAGTTCTTGAGCAGCCAAGGCGGCCTCCCCCGGTTCAATACAGATGGGTTGGGGATTGTTGCTGACGTATATGCAGTTTTGTTCTTGGCTGGCCTGGAACATTAACAAAATCACATCATCCTGGCGGGCAAAAGCCGCTTCACGGTTGGTGTAGGGATCGTAAATGGCGGGCAACTGGGGTAACCCAGCCAAAAACGAGGCTTGCGCCAGAGTCAGGTTTTTAGCAGAGGTGCCAAAATAGGTTTGGGCAGCGGCCTCGATGCCATACGCCAGATTGCCGTAATAAGCCTCATTGAGATAAAGTTCCAGGATTTCATCTTTCGAATAACGCCTGGTAATTTCTGCTGCCGCCAGGGCTTCACGGACTTNNTACTTCAATCGACAGCAGGGCCTCGCGCACCTTACGCATGTAAGTGCGCCGGCCGCGTTCTTCGGCGCTCAAAAGCAAGGCTCGGGTAAGCTGCTGAGTGATGGTTGAGGCCCCCGAAACGGTTTCCCCACTGTTGAAGTTTTGCCAAAAGGCCCGCGCAATCCCCATGGGATCGAAACCGGGGTGGCTGTAAAAACCTTTATCTTCCGTAGCAATTGTAGCGGCCACAAGGTACGGAGATATTTCATCCAAGGTGACATAAGTGCGCCGCCCGGCAGTGGGGTCCAAAATTTCGTAGAGCAGATTGCCATTACGATCGAGGATACGGGTAGTCTCAAATTG
>DOTA01000162.1 GCA_003513015.1 Chloroflexota bacterium | reverse complement strand
TTTTTTGTTGAGCCGGATCAGTTATTTATCCGCAGGAAACATTAAGGGGTTTCAAAACAATACCCAACACCGCGTTTTGTGACAATATATTCTGGACGCGAGGGATTATCTTCGATTTTCTGGCGCAAATGACCAATATAAACGCGCAAATATTCGTGTTCGTCACCGTATTCCGGCCCCCAAACATTCTGCAAAATCATACGGTGAGACAGCACCTTGCCCATATTCTCCATCAAATACACCAGCAAATTGAACTCCGTAGGCGTTAATTCTACGTTTTTGTCGCCAATGGCAACTTCATGCCGCTCCAGGTCTACGGCAATATCACCGTGGTGGAGATTTCCCGGGCGGATGGTGCCTTCGGCCCAGCGCGAGCGCCGCAAAACCGCTTTCACGCGCGCCAATAATTCTCCAACCCCAAAGGGTTTGGTTAGATAGTCATCCGCGCCCAGATCAAAGGCCCGAACTTTGTCGGTTTCTTCCCCCAGGGCTGTTAAAATGATGATGGGCACCGTGGAAATCTCGCGGATCAACTGGGTGGTTTCCAGCCCATCCAAGCGCGGCATCATAATATCCAAAATCACCAAATCGATATTTTGGGAATTGAAAATATCCAGGGCCTCGGCCCCATGCGAAGCCACAGAAACTCGAAAACCGCGCACTTCGAGATTTTTTTGCACAAAATCTCGGATGGCTTTTTCATCATCGACCACTAAAACAGCAGGTTCTATCATGTATTGCGCCTCACAATCATCCTTTTTCTGGCATTCAGGGTGATTCCGATCAATTAGTTTTCATCCAATGGAAAAGATAAGCCAAAACAAGCTCCCAGGGAACAAGGTTCCACCCAAATATTGCCGCCGTGTGATTCAACAAACCCTTTACAAATGGTCAGGCCCAACCCAAAACCGGAGGGCATCCGCAGGGAATTTTCATCGGGACGGAAGAAACTCTCAAAGATACGTTCCTGATATTGTACCGGAATGCCGGGACCTTCATCTTGCACGTACACCATAACTTTGCCATTTTGCACTTTGGCTGAGATCGTAATAGGGGAATCTTCACCGGCATATTTGGTGGCATTTTCGATTAAGTTGCGGAACACCGCTTCGATCAGGCGTTTATCCAGGTGCAGCACAGGCAACTCGGGGGGGATATCAATATGGAGTCGGCCATTGGGTCGCGGATATGCCCTTTGGCTGGCGAGAGAAACGATCTCATCCAGATGCACTTCGGAGCGATGAATAGCCAGGCTGCCGGCTTCAATTTTCGAAAGGTCAAGCAAATCAGTGACCATACTGCTCAGCCGATCTGTTTCCGAAGAAATTACCGTGAGAAACTCGCGCTGTGAAACCCGATCCCACTCGACATCTTCAGCCAATAAAGTTGTGGCATAACCCTTGATGGAGGCCAGCGGGGTGCGGAGTTCGTGCGAAACCGTGGAAACCAAGCGCGATTTCATGTGATCCAACTGGCGATCAGCAGTCACATCAGAGAAAATTCGGCCGCGGCCGATTAGGAAGCCGCGTGAATCGGTTACTTTGAACACCTGAATGCGGAGATTCACCTTACGGCCACGGTAATCAATTTCAAATTCCGAAACAGAGAGATCGGTTTGATCCAAACTCGATTGAATATCCACCCGTATCCGCTCGGAATCTTCCACGTTAGCTAACAACAAGTTAAAAACATCTTCAACCGAAGTACCTACAATCTCTTCGATCGAACAATTTACCAACCGGCTGATTTGGCGGTTGGCATACACAATTTTGCCTTCCAGGTTTTCGAGAATGAGACCATCTTTGAGGGATTGAATTAATGCCTCTAAACGTCGGGTTTGTTCCTGAAGTTGCATATCACTGCGAGCATAGAGGGCGGCATTTTCAATCGCCATAGCGGCGTGGTTGGCGAAGTTGGTTAGCAACGAGATTTCGCTCTCGGAGAAAATATAGGGTTCGGTGTTGAAAATTAACAAAGCGGAAGGCGGCGCGTACAAGGTTTTGAGCGGGATTGCCAGGGCTGAGCGATAACCTGCTTCCCGAGCCTGCATTTTGAGCGCAGAAAAGGAGGCATCACCTTCCGTATCGCGAATTTGAATCGGCGCACGGTTTCTCAAGGCTCGGAGAATCATCGAATCGGTATCGTGCGGGCTGGCGGTAAGCTGCGCAGCATGTTCGGGTGTAATCCCGCGGCTGGCTTGCGTGCGAAAAACGCCGTCACGGCGATCCAAAGCCACAATGGCGCTCATTTCCACATCCAGAAGCCGCTCCACCTGATCTAAAATGCGATCCAAAACATCCTGACTCTCCAACGTCGATACCACCACCGCACTGGTTTGCAGCAGCGTTGCCAATTCTTCCAAGCGCGCTTCAATATCGGTCTCCATTTTCACCAGGGTCTCGGTGAGATGCCCTACCTGGTCAGAACGATTGGAAAGCGAGGAGAGTTCTGTTCTTTGCTTTGTCGATAATTTTTCATTGCTGCTGATTGATTGGCTGTAAATGGCTAATTTTTCTAATGGGCGAATCACCTTGATGGAAAGTCCGATCCAAAAAATCAGACCCACCACACTGAAAAACACCACCACAAACAACATACTGCGCGTAAACCCGTTGGCTGTGGCAAAAGCCACCGATGTTGGACGGCTGATAATCACTCCCCAGGAGGCGCTTGGAATGGGGGCATAGCTAAAAAGTTCTTGGGGGATTTCCTCCTGTTTAGCGATCAAGTTGCCCTCCTGGCCTTGAAGCACAGCGGTGACCACACCCGTTGGAACCCCCGCAGCGGACCGCAATAGCATCCTCCGATCTGGATGGGCCACAATTTTGCGAGAGCTATCGACCACCATGACTTCATACTCATCGCTGGAACTAATCTGATATTCGTTGATAATCTTGGTCAGCGAGGCGCTCAATGCATCAAGTTTGATATGACCCACCACCACGCCAAACAAATTGCCCAGATCATCCCAGAGGGGCACCACCGAAGTCGCCACGGGCTGCCGCATGGTGGGCGATTGCCAGCCGCTGGAAACATAGGAATTGAACACATCTGAATACTGCGCAAAATCCTGCGAGGGCAAGGCACCCGGCGGCACCATATCTGCGCCAATCGAAGAAGATTTTTCGATCACCCACCAATCCCCGAGTAGGGAAATCGGGTTGGTTTTCGCTTGAGTTCCCGCTAATTTAGTGTAAAGCTCTTCAACCGCGGCCTGATCGGCACCGAACACTTCAGAGTAGCGCGCCAATTCTTGCACAGCGTAACGTGCATTGGTCAAATTAAGCTCGGTTTCCTGCGCAATCGTGCGCGCCAGCGCCAAATCTGATTGCATTACATCGGCTTGCAAGCGCGCGTTAATCACACTCCCGATATAAAAACCAATAATGACCACCGGGGCCACAAACAGCAAATAAAAAAATGCAATCTGCAGCCGCAGGTCACGCCGCAGCCTTAATATCAGATGCCGAAAAGCATCCAGAAACAACCGCTTAAACTTTTCCAAATTCTTTCAATATCCGGGCGATGTGTTTTGCGCCCAATAAATACAAATCCAGGCGCACATTTTCATTGGGCGCGTGGGCATTCGTGCCGGGATAGCCAATCCCTGCGGTAGCCACAGGCAAATTAAGCTCGTGAATGAAAGCATGATTAGGGCCGGAACCACCGACCATGGGAACAAGTTCCATGGGATGCGCATAAACCTGATTAGCGGTATCAACCACCAACTGGATAAAAGGATCATCCGGATCGGTACGCGCGGGTGGTCCCCCTCCCAGGAAATTAATCTTCACATCCGAAAATCCTTCCGCGTCCAGGTGCGCCCGGAGTTGTTCCAGAACCTGAGGAGGCGTCTGGTATGGAACAAGACGGAAGTCCACCTTGGCGGAGGCTTTGGCAGGCAGCACGGTCTTCGACCCCGGCCCCTGGTAGCCAGAAGTCAACCCGCAGATGGTGCAGGTG
Source organism: Chloroflexota bacterium (assembly GCA_003513015.1). Lineage (GTDB taxonomy): Bacteria > Chloroflexota > Anaerolineae > Anaerolineales > UBA11858 > UBA11858. Next base: position 671 of record DOTA01000162.1, on the reverse strand, counting down.
GGTTCGAATACTTCGGCTAAAAATAGGTCAACACCACCGGTCAGCCCCTTGAGAAAATGATCAACGCCGTAGCGGGTTTTGTATTCATCGGCCACTTCGGGCAACGCTTTCGCCAGTTCAATATCGCGCTCCGTGGGAGGCACAATGGGATCGTAAAACCCAGGGATACGGATGCGCTCATCGGCATCTTTGAGGCTGTTGAGCGCCCAAATTAGACGCCAGGCCGCATTGGGGAAGATGGAACCTCCCAGGCCGGAGTGAACATCTGATTTAGCGGTTTCAACCGAGAGTTCCACATAGCAAATGCCGCGCATCCCCAAAGATTGCGTGGGGACTTCGCGATGATCCACACCGCCAAATTCCCAAATACAAGCATCCGCGGCCAGCAATTCTTTGTTTTGCCGGACAAAATCAGGCAAATGCACGCTGCCGATTTCCTCTTCGCCTTCGACAACGAATTTGACATTGCAAGGCAACTCACCCTCCTGATTGAGCAGAGCATCAATGGCAAACAGGCGGCTGGTCAAATGGCCTTTATCATCGCCAACGCCGCGGGCAAAAATCTTACCATCGCGGATTGTAGGTTCAAAAGCCGGGGTTTCCCAAAGTTCGAGGGGTTCAGCGGGCTGAACATCATAATGATTGTAGAAGAGCAGGGTTTTGGTAGAATT